>NZ_JBOBDM010000003.1:0-150147 GCF_050586605.1 Pseudomonas sp. ES1
GTACTCGGCTACGAACCGAGCGGTCGCAGGTTCGAATCCTGCTGAGTCCGCCATACCTGAAAAGCCCGCTTATTCAAGCGGGCTTTTTCTTTTTCGGCATTCACTGATTCTGTCCACGCACGACTAGACTCACGTTGATAGCCCGATCCCGAACAGCCCTTATATGTATGTGATCTTTGTAAGCCTCAGGCCGTCGCACTGTTGGCTTCGAGTGTTGTCACAGCTTTATTGCGCAAACGATTGTTCTGGCCAAAATTTTAAGCGATCCGACAGCTGACACCGTGTATGATTGCGCCCGTCAGCCCCGCCGGGGCTTGTGGAATACCACCATGGACTTACCCAGTAGTTACTCCCTAACACGCTTCATGCAGCAAGATCTGATCGATTGATTCTCCCGGCGTGCTCCGCTGCTGGGGGTGGAGTTCGCCTATGACCGAAGTAGAAGTAAAGAAAGCTCAAGACAGCCTGCAGGATCGCCTTGCCCAGGTGATCGAACTGCTGCAGCGCCAGCGCGTGGTCGAGGACCTGACGCACCGTCAGGAAGGTCATCACCACGACCTCGTGGAAAACCTCGTCCACCGGCAGAACCTCGTCGAACTGCAGCGCAAGCTCGATGACCTGCACCTCGCCGACATTGCCTACATCCTCGAAGCCTTGCCGCTGGAAGACCGCCTGACGGTCTGGCAGCTGGTGCGCTCTGATCGTGATGGCGACATCCTCCTGGAAGTTTCCGACGCCGTCCGCCAGTCCCTGATCGCCGACATGGACGATCATGAGCTGCTCGCCGCCGCCAAGGAAATGGACGCCGACGAACTCGCCGACCTGGCGCCGGAGCTGCCGCGAGACGTCGTCCATGAGTTGATGGAGAGCCTCGACGCCCAGCAACGTGAGCGCGTGCGTTCGGCGTTGAGCTATGACGAGGAGCAAGTCGGTGCACTGATGGACTTCGAGATGGTGACCATCCGCGAAGACGTCAGCCTGGAAGTGGTACTGCGCTACCTGCGTCGGCTCAAAGAGCTGCCGGGGCACACCGACAAGCTGTTCGTGGTCGACTACGACGGTATCCTCAAGGGTGTGCTGCCCATCAAGCGACTGCTGGTCAACGACCCGGACAAGAAAGTCGCGGAGGTCATGGCCAATGACCCTGTGGTTTTCCACCCCGAGGAAGATGCCTATGACGCGGCCCTTGCATTCGAGCGTTATGACCTGGTGTCCGCGCCGGTGGTGGACAAGAACGAACGCCTGATCGGCCGACTGACCATTGATGAAATGGTCGACCTGATCCGTGAGGAGAGCGAGAGCGAAGTGCTCAACATGGCAGGTCTGCGCGAAGAAGAAGACATCTTCGCCTCGGTCTGGCGCTCGCTGCGCAACCGTTGGGCCTGGCTGGCCATCAACCTGATTACGGCCTTCCTGGCGTCCCGGGTGATCGGTCTGTTCGAAGGCTCGATCGAGAAGCTGGTGGCCCTGGCCGCGCTGATGCCCATCGTTGCCGGTATCGGTGGTAACTCGGGTAACCAGACCATCACCATGATCGTGCGCGCGATGGCGCTGGACCAGGTGTCGCCGGGCAATACCAGCCGCCTCATGCGCAAGGAGTTGGCGGTTTCACTGCTCAACGGCCTGATATGGGGTGGGGTGATCGGCGCAGTGGCATTCATGCTCTACGGCAGTTGGTCATTGGGCCTGGTGATGACGGCGGCCATGACCCTCAACCTGTTGCTGGCGGCCCTGATGGGGGTCTTGATTCCGATGACGCTGACCCGCCTGGGTCGCGATCCGGCCATGGGCTCCAGCGTGATGATCACTGCTGTGACGGACAGCGGCGGCTTCTTCATTTTCCTGGGATTGGCAACGCTGTTCCTGCTCTGAGTAGCGGGGCAGCGGCAACAAAAAAGCCAGCTTGCGCTGGCTTTTTTGTGTGTCGATGCTTTGTGTCAGGACGCGTCAGCAGCCATTTCCACATCGTGTGCGATCAACGCAACCAGTGCGTTCTGCTGGCGATGAGAAAGCTGGCGGAAGCGTTGCAGCAGTTCGCGCTCGTGCAGGCTGAGCTCTGGGCTGTCCAGGCGCATGCTCAGTTCGTCGCCCAGCGCGCCTTCCTGGATAAGGCTCTGTTCCAGGCGCGCGATGATCTCAGAGTTCATGCTGCGGTGATGGTTGCGCGCTACCTCGGCAATGCGCTCACGCATTCCGTCTGGCAGGCGGACGACGAACTTGTCAGCAGTGCGGCTCGAATAAATAGCCTGTTTCAATGGGCGCATATAAATTGACCGGTTGTTCTGGTTCAGGGGAAGCGGTTCGCAAATTGGCCGCACGGTGGAAGTACGACCGCGGCGACGACAAAATGTTCAACCGTAATGTAGTTTCGGGTTTTCATCTTGCCTCATGTCGCCGATTCCTTGGCGTCAATTCTGTGACAAATAGTGGCTCCGGTACAGGCTTTTTGCCAGTACCAATTATCAGAAATGAGTACTGGTTTGAAAAGATTCACATTGACGCAGACTGCAGGTGCGTCAGACCTTTGTCGTCAAAATCTGGTAACTGGCAGCAAAGGTTAGGGAAAAACCCTAGAATGCGCAGGTTCCCACACCTTGAGCATAGTGGCTATGCAATATGACGCAAGCGGCGCACCGTCCTCAAGAGGGCGGTTGATATTCCTGATGGGACCATCGGGCTCGGGCAAAGATTCCCTTATTGATGCCGCGCGCGAGCGGCTTGCCAAACACGGTGTGGACGTTGCCCGAAGGGTCATAACCCGTTCCGCCGAGGCCAAGGGGGAGAGTGCGCTGGGAGTGACCCTCGAGCGCTTCGAGGCCATGCGCGCGGCGGGCGAGTTTGCCCTGTGCTGGACGGCCAATGGCCTGTGCTATGGCATTCCTGCCCAGGTGGAGGAGCGCCTCGCCGCCGGCCGTTCGGTGCTGGTCAACGGCTCGCGGGGATACCTGAACGAAGCCCGGCAACGCTACCCGGATTTACTGGCGGTTGGCCTGACCGTTCTAACTGGTGTATTACGCCAGCGCTTGACGGCTCGCGGTCGGGAAAGCGCCGAGGAAATCGAACAACGCCTGGCCCGAGGCGCCCGGCTGCAGGCCTACGATCCCTCGGTGCATGTGCTGGATAACTCGGCTGCGCTCGATGTCGCCGTCGAGGCGCTGTTCGGGGTGCTGCGTCAGGAGGGTGTCATCGGCCAAGTGCAGGGAAGCGACTGACGTGCAAAATGCCCGATAGAAACATGACAAATGCCGATGCGCTGGGTAACATGCTCGCCGTCCCTGCCGTGCAACGCCTGTTGCCGGCCCTTGCGTCTCAGTAGCTCAATTGGATAGAGCATCCCCCTCCTAAGGGGAAGGTTGGCAGTTCGAACCTGCCCTGGGACGCCATACACACCCTCCATTACCCGCCAACTCAACGTTGTTCGCCGACGCGCGCTCCTGTGTGGGCGGTGTGCGGTCGGGTGTAACCGAGCGCGAAGAAGGCGACCAGGCCGAAGATCAGCCCCCAGAACGCGGCGCCCAGGCCAAGAAAGCTCATGCCAGACGCCGTGACCAGGAACGTGATCAACGCAGGCTCACGCTGCTTTTCATCGGCCATTGCACCGGTCAGCCCGGTAGCGATGGCGCCGAACAGCGCCAGGCCGGCGAGGGCGGCGATCATTTCCCGGGGCAGGGCGGCGAACACCGAGGCCAGGGTGGCGCCGAAGGTGCCCATCAGCAGATAGAAGGCGCCACAGGCAATGCCGGCGATATAGCGCTTGTCGGGGTTCTCGTGGGCCTCGCGGCCGGTGCAGATGGCTGCGGTGATCGCTGCCAGGTTGACCCCGTGGCAGGCGAAGGGTGCCAGCAGCAGCGAGCCGATGGCGGTCACCGAGACGATCGGGCGTGCGGCGGTCTGGTAACCGGCGGTACGCAGCACGGCGATACCGGGTACCGACTGGCCGGTGAGCGACACCAGCGCCAGCGGCAGGCCAATGTTGACGATGGCATGCCAGCTCCACTCCGGCGCGGTCCAGAGCGGGACGGCCAACTCCAGCACCAGTGCGCCCGTATCGAGTTGGCCCATGCTGGTGGCGAGGCCGCAGCCAACCACCAGCACCGAGAGGATGGCGTAGTGGGGCGACAGGCGCTTGAACAAAAGGTACGCCGCGAGCATCGAGAGGACCAGCAAGGGTTGCAGGCGTATGGAGCTGAACAGCTCGGCGCCGAAGCGGAACAGGATGCCGGCGAGCATGGCGGCGGCAATCGCCTTGGGCAGGCGGCGCATCAGCTTGTCGAACGCGCCGCTCAGTGCGATCACGGCGATCAGCAGCGAAGCAACGATGTAGGCCCCCACGGCCTGCGCCAGTGACACCGTCGGCAGCATCGACACCAGCAGCGCCGCGCCGGGTGTCGACCACGCGGTGATCACCGGCACGCGCAGTTTCCAGCTCAGCAGCAAGCCGGTCAGGCCACTGCCGATGGAGATCGCCCAGATCCACGAGGCGGTCGCCTCATTGCTGAGCTGGGCCTGATGGGCGGCCTGGAACACGATGATCAGCGGGCCGGCGTAGGAGATGATCACTGCGATCAGGCCGGCGACCAGCGCCGAAAGCGAGAAGTCTTGTCTGAGTCTGTCCATGACGAATTGCCGATTCCCTGTAGCAAGGCGATTGAGGAGGGCTGGATTGAATCCCGATACTTGCCCGCTGTCGAGTGCTGCGGGGCGCCAAGGGCAGCCTGCCCTGACTCGAGAGGCGTGGCCTTGGGAAGGCCACGCGCCTGGCTTAGAGCTCGATAGCCTTGAGCTCATCGCTTTGCTGCGCGCCCTGCGCCTGCTGGCCGAGCTTGGCCAAGGCCTTGGACTCGATATCATCCTGCATTCGCTGAGCGATCTGCTCATCGATCAGCGCTTTCTTCTCCGGTGGCAGCGCGTCGTACTCCTCCTCGGTCAGGCCTAGCTCCTGGAGGTATTTCTCCTTGATCTTCTCCGCCGGCGACTTGTCCATGTAGTCGCGGAACTCCTGCAGTGCATCGCTGGGCTGCTGCTTGTCGACGCTGGCCTGCTGGCGCGCGGCAACGTCCGGGTTCTGCAGCATGACCATGAGCTTGGCAAAGGCCTCCTTGCGGTTGTCTTCGCTGTTGTGCTGCGAGGTGCTGCCCTGGCTGTTCTGCTGTGCGCTGGCGCCGCTGGCGGCGGCAATCGGCTGGAACGGCAGCGCCTGTGCCAGCGCCTGTTCGTTGCCGGTGCGGCTGGATGGCTGCACTGCGGGCTGCCAAGGCATCCCGTTGATTGAACTGAGCATGTCTCCTCCTTGAATGGGTCAATAAACGCGATCGAAGGGGCAAAAGCTGTGCCAGCGCGCCAACTCGTCGAAATAGCCCGCCCGGGCTATTCCGGCAGCGCTGTACTGGGCATATGCTTGCCCCCCAGAGGAACAGGATTGCCGACTGCGGCAATCACGATGAACATCCGCAGCACCGTGACCGGGGCGCAGTTGCCGGATACCAAGGAGAGCGTCCATGAGTCAGGCACCAGGGCCGGTACCGGCCGGCTTCAGCGAGCAGCAACTTCATACTTTGTTCGACCTGATCAGCGATGGCATCTGGGACTGGGATGCCAACACCGGCTACGTCTACCGCAACCCAGGCTGGTACGCGATGCTGGGTTACGCCAGCCACTCGATGGCCAATTCGGTCATGACCTGGGAGAGTGTGATCCACCCGGAAGACTTCCCCCGGGTGATGGCCCACTTCGAGGCCTACATCAACCAGCGCAATGAGCGCTACCGTATCGAGTACCGCTGCCGCTGCCAGGACGGCAGCTACCTGTGGGTCGAGGACAGCGGCCACATCATCGCCCGTAACGAGGATGGCTCGGTGGCACGCATGCTCGGTGCCCATCGCAACATCGATGCCGGCAAGCGCCTGGTCGCCGAACTGGAGCAACGCAATCAGTCGCTGGAGAGCCAGGTGGCCGAGCGCACCCGCGAGCTGTCCTGGGTCAACCAGCAGTTGCAGCGTCAGCTCGACGAAAACCGTGAACTGGCCGAGCGTGATGCCTTGACCCGTACCGCCAATCGCTATCGCCTGGAAAAGACCCTGGAGCAGGAATGCGAGCGCGCCCGTCGCTACCGCCAGCCCCTGGCGGTCATCGCCATGGACCTGGATGATTTCAAGCCGATCAATGACCTGCACGGTCACGCCCGTGGCGATGCTGCGCTGGTCGAGGTGACCGAGTGCATCCGCGAGTGCCTGCGTGCCCAGGACCTGCTGGCACGTTGGGGCGGGGATGAGTTTGTGGTGGTCCTGCCACAGACAACCTTGGAGGAGGCACGCGAAGCCGCGCGCCGGATACGCCAGGCCGTAGCGTCCATGGCACCGGTGGGCGATTGCCAACTGACCATGAGCTACGGCGTGGTGCAATGGCAGGACGGGGAGGATCAACGCGCCTTGCTGGCCCGGGCTGACAAGGCGCTGTACCGGGCCAAGGCGGCCGGCAAGAACGCCATCGTCGAATAAAAAAATGCCCGCAGCGTCTGGTAACGCTGCGGGCCAAATCGGCTATTGCCGCTTCAGTGTCTCTAGATGTGCAGTGCGTGGCCAAGGGCGCGCAGCGCCGCTTCCTGCACGGCTTCACCCAGCGTTGGGTGGGCGTGGATGGTGCCGGCGATATCTTCCAGGCGAGCGCCCATCTCCAGTGACTGGGCAAAGGCGGTGGACAGCTCGGACACCGCCACCCCCACCGCTTGCCAGCCGAGGATCAGGTGATTGTCGCGGCGCGCCACCACCCGCACGAAGCCGCTCTTCGACTCCAGGCTCATGGCCCGGCCGTTGGCGGCAAACGGGAATTGCGCGACGATGCAGTCCACGCCCTGTTGGCTGGCCTGTTCCGGCGTAGTGCCAGCCACCACCACTTCCGGGTCGGTGAAGCACACGGCGGCGATTGCGCTGGGCTCGAAGCGCCGCGCCTTGCCGGCGATGATTTCCGCCACCATCTCGCCCTGGGCCATGGCCCGGTGCGCCAGCATCGGCTCGCCGGCCACGTCGCCGATGGCCCAGACGTTGCGCATGCTGGTCTGGCAGCGCTCGTCGATGGCGATGGCCGCACCGTTCATCTTCAAATCGAGGCTTTCCAGGCCATAGCCCTGGGTACGCGGGCGACGCCCCACGGCCACCAATACCTGATCGGCCTCCAGGCGCAGTTGTGCGCCCTGGCCATCGCGCGCCAGCAGGCAGCCGTCGGCATAGCCCTCGACGCTATGTCCCAGGTGAAGCGCGATGCCCAGCTTCTTGAGCGAGTCGGCCACCGGTGCGGTGAGCTCGGCGTCGTAGGTCGGCAGGATGCGATCGCGGGCTTCCACCACGCTGACCTTGGCGCCCAGCTTGCGGTAGGCGATGCCCAGCTCCAGGCCGATATAGCCGCCGCCGACCACCACCAGGTGCTGCGGCAGGGCCTTGGGGGCAAGGGCTTCGGTGGACGAGATGATCGGCCCGCCGATCGGCAGCATCGGCAGTTCCACGCTGTTCGAACCGGTGGCCAGCAACAGGTGCTCGCACTGGATGCGTTGGCCGTCTACCTCGACGCTCTTGCCATCGAGGATCTTCGCCCAGCCGTGGATCACTTTCACGCCGTGTTTTTTCAGCAGGGCGGCGACGCCGCTGGTGAGGCGGTCGACGATGCCGTCCTTCCACTCGACGCTGCGGCTGATGTCCAGGCGCGGCGACGATACGCTGATGCCCAGTGCCGACGGTTCGCTGTAGCGGCTGGTCTGGTGGAACTGCTCGGCCACATGGATCAGCGCCTTGGACGGGATGCAGCCGATGTTCAGGCAGGTGCCGCCCAGCGCCTGGCCTTCTACCAGCACGGTGGGGATGCCCAGTTGCCCGGCGCGGATGGCGGCCACATAGCCGCCGGGGCCGCCACCGATGATCAGCAGGGTGGTGTCGATGATCGGTTGCATGGTCACTCCACGAACAGGCAGGCAGGTTGTTCCAGCAGGCCGCGCACGGCCTGGATGAACAGTGCGGCATCCATGCCGTCGACCACGCGATGGTCGAACGAGCTGGACAGGTTCATCATCTTGCGCACGACGATCTGGCCATCGATCACCACCGGCCGTTCGACCATGCGGTTGACGCCGACGATCGCCACTTCCGGAGTGTTGACCACTGGCGTGCTGACGATGCCGCCCAGCGCGCCGAGGCTGGTCAGGGTAATGGTCGAGCCGGACAGTTCTTCACGGGTGGCTTTGTTGTTGCGTGCGGCATGGGCCACGCGGGCAATCTCGCTGGCGTTGCTCCACAGGCTGCCGGCTTCGGCATGGCGCAGCACCGGTACCATCAGGCCGTTGTCGCCCTGGGTGGCGATGCCCACATGCACCGCACCGTGGCGGGTGATGACCTGGGCCTCGTCGTCGTAGGTGGCGTTGATCTGCGGGAAGTCGCGCAGGGCGACGACCATGGCGCGCACCAGGAACGGCAGCAGGGTCAGTTTGCCACGGCTGTCGCCGTGCTTGGCGTTGAGTTGCTGGCGCAGGGCTTCGAGCGCAGTGACGTCGATTTCCTCGACGTAGCTGAAGTGGGCGACGCGACGTTTGGCGTCCTGCATGCGCTGGGCGATCTTGCGGCGCAGGCCGATCACCGGCACCTGTTCGCTGTCGGTGCGTTTGCCGTAACCGCCCGGTGCTTGCCCGCTGTTGCTCTGCGGTTTGCTGATGAAGGCGTCGAGGTCCTCATGCAGGATACGCCCGGCAGGGCCGCTGCCATGCACGTAACGCAGTTCGATACCGGCATCCAGCGCGCGTTTGCGCACGGCGGGCGAGGCCAGTGGCTTCTCGTGCGCTTCGCGCGGCACGATCGCTGCGGCGGTGTGGCTCGCTGCAAGCTGAGGCGCTGTTTCGATGCGGGGCTCGGGCTTGGCTTCGGCCTTCACTGGCGCGGCAGGCGCCTCCACCGGCTTGCTCTGCGGCGTATCGACATGGTTGCCGCTGCCTTCGACTTCGATGCGGATCAGCTCGCTGCCGACCGCCATCACTTCACCCGGCTGGCCGCCCAGGGCCAGCACCTTGCCGCTCACCGGCGAAGGGATTTCCACGGTGGCCTTGTCGGTCATGACATCGGCCACCACCTGGTCTTCGGCGATCATGTCGCCGACCTTGACGAACCACTCGACCAACTCGACCTGCGCGATGCCTTCACCGATATCCGGCATCTTGATGACGTGCGTGCCCATTCAGACCTCCATGACCCGTTTCAATGCCGCGCCTACCCGTGAAGGACCAGGGAAGTAGGCCCATTCCTGTGCGTGGGGGTAGGGCGTGTCCCAACCGGTGACGCGCTCGATCGGCGCTTCGAGGTGATGGAAGCAGTGCTCCTGGACCAGCGATACCAGTTCGGCACCGAAGCCGCAGGTGCGGGTGGCTTCGTGCACGACCACGCAGCGGCCGGTCTTTTTCACCGACTCGACGATGGTCTCCAGGTCCAGCGGCCAGAGGCTGCGCAGGTCGATGACTTCGGCGTCGACGCCGGTTTCTTCAGCAGCCACTTGCGACACGTACACGGTGGTGCCGTAGGTCAGCACGGTGACGTCGTTGCCCGGGCGGGTGATCGCCGCCTTGTCCAGCGGCACGGTGTAATAGCCATCCGGCACGCTGCTGTGCGGGTGCTTGGCCCAGGGGGTAACCGGGCGGTCGTGGTGGCCGTCGAACGGGCCGTTGTACAGGCGCTTGGGCTCGAGGAAGATCACCGGGTCATCGCACTCGATCGAGGCGATCAGCAGGCCCTTGGCGTCATAGGGGTTGGACGGCATGACGGTGCGCAGGCCGCACACCTGGGTGAACATCGCTTCCGGGCTCTGGCTGTGGGTCTGGCCGCCATAGATGCCGCCGCCGCAAGGCATGCGCAGAGTCAGCGGTGAAATGAACTCGCCGGCCGAGCGATAGCGCAGGCGCGCCATCTCCGAGACGATCTGGTCGGAGGCCGGGTAGAAATAGTCGGCGAACTGGATCTCGACCACCGGGCGCAGGCCATAGGCGCCCATGCCTACGGCGGTGCCGACGATGCCGCTTTCGGAGATCGGCGCATCGAACACCCGCGACTTGCCGTACTTGGTCTGCAGGCCCTCGGTGCAGCGGAACACGCCGCCGAAGTAGCCAACGTCCTGGCCGTAGACCACCACGTTGTCGTCGCGCTCGAGCATGACATCCATGGCCGAGCGCAGGGCCTGGATCATGGTCATGGTGGTGGTGGACATGGCGTTTTCCAGGTCAATGCTGTTGTTGTGATCGTTCATCTCAGACCCCCAGTTCCTGGCGCTGACGGCGCAGGTGGTCGGGCATTTCCTTGTACACGTCCTCGAACATCGAGGCCGCGCTGGGGATATGGCCATTGCTCAGGGTGCCGAACTGCTCGGCGTCCTTCTGCGCCTTGATCACCTCGGCCTCCAGCTGTGCGCTGACCGCCTGGTGCTCCTCTTCGGACCAGTGCCCGGCCTTGATCAGGTGCTGCTTGAGGCGGGCGATCGGGTCGCCCAGCGGGAAGTGGCTCCAGTCGTCCGCAGGGCGGTACTTGGACGGGTCGTCCGACGTGGAGTGCGGGCCTGCGCGGTAGGTGACCCATTCGATCAGCGTCGGGCCCAGGCCGCGGCGGGCGCGTTCGGCGGCCCAGCGCGAGGCCGCGTAGACGGCGATGAAGTCGTTGCCGTCGACCCGCAGCGAAGCGATGCCGCAACCGACGCCACGGCCGGCGAAGGTGGTCGACTCGCCACCGGCGATGGCCTGGAAGGTCGAGATCGCCCACTGGTTGTTGACCACGTTGAGGATGACCGGGGCACGGTACACATGGGCGAAGGTCAGCGCGGTGTGGAAGTCGGACTCGGCGGTGGCGCCGTCGCCGATCCAGGCCGAGGCGATCTTGGTATCGCCCTTGATCGCCGAGGCCATGGCCCAGCCGACTGCCTGGACGAACTGGGTGGCGAGGTTGCCGCTGATGGTGAAGAAGCCGGCTTCGCGCACCGAGTACATGATCGGCAGCTGGCGGCCCTTGAGCGGGTCACGGGTGTTGGACAGCAGTTGGCAGATCATCTCCACCAGCGACACGTCGCGGGCCATCAGGATGCTCTGCTGGCGGTAGGTGGGGAAGCACATGTCGGTGCGGTTCAGGGCCAGCGCCTGGCCGCTGCCGATGGCTTCCTCGCCCAGGCTCTGCATGTAGAAGGACATTTTCTTCTGGCGCTGGGCCACGACCATGCGGCTGTCGAAGATGCGCGTCTTGAGCATGGCGTGCATGCCTTGGCGCAGCACCTGCGCGTCGATGCCCTCGGCCCATGGGCCAACGGCGTCGCCGTGCTCGTTGAGCACGCGGACCAGGCTGCCGGAAAGGTCGGCAGTGTCGGCAGGTTCTACATCGATGGGCGGTTTACGGACTTGACCCGCGTCGTTCAGACGCAGGTAGGAGAAATCGGTCTGGCAGCCTGGCCGGCCTGTAGGCTCGGGCACATGCAGACGCAGGGGGGCGTACTCGTTCATGCTTTTTACGCTCGCTCGGCTGTTGTTTTTGTGAGCTTTGAAGCGGTCGCCGCTGAGTGCCGGCTTGTGACTGGCAGGTCAGCGTCTGTTACATCATAGGGGGACGGCAGGAGAATTTTTCTCTCAAGTTCATTGCCTTTGTCCGGCGCTGGAGATAAACATTCCGCACAAACACAAAAACCAGGTGAATTTGTCTCATGCGCAAACTGGATCGCACGGATATCGGCATTCTCAACAGCCTTCAGGAAAACGCGCGGATCACCAACGCAGAACTTGCGCGCTCGGTCAATCTGTCCCCCACCCCCTGTTTCAATCGGGTCAAGGCCATGGAAGAGCTGGGGGTGATCCGTCAGCAAGTCACCCTGTTGTCGCCCGAGGCGCTGGGGCTGGACGTCAACGTGTTCATCCACGTCAGCCTGGAAAAGCAGGTAGAGCAGTCGCTGCACCGTTTCGAAGAAGAGATCGCCGAGCGCCCCGAGGTGATGGAGTGCTACCTGATGACCGGCGACCCGGATTACCTGCTGCGGGTGCTGCTGCCCAGCATCCAGGCGCTGGAGCGTTTTCTCGATTACCTGACCCGCTTGCCGGGGGTGGCCAACATCCGCTCCAGCTTTGCCCTCAAGCAGGTGCGCTACAAGACTGCGCTGCCGTTGCCGGCCAATGGCATGACCTTGCGTGAGCAATAGCCTGGACGCGTGGGGGCCGCCGCTCCCACGGGAATTCTCTGCAAGGCCGGGTGCTTGATATTTTAAACACCCCCGGCCTATGTTGTGTGCGTCGCCATTCCAGGCATGCGAACACAACAACAAGGACAGCGTCATGACGACCGAAGGCCCGCGCAACCAGGCAGCGTTCCTCAAGGGTATCGATGAAATCGAGTGCGTCACCTCCGACCTCAACGGCGTGCCCCGCGGCAAGGTCATGACTGCCGAAGGCTTCCTCGAAGGCCGGCGCCTGCAGATGGCGCGCGGTGTGCTGCTGCAATGCATCATGGGTGGCTACCCGGCGGCGAAATACTACGGCAGCGACGACAGCGACCTGGCGCTGGTGGCCGACCCTGCGCAGATCCATCGCCTGCCCTGGAGTGACGAGCCTCGTGCCCTGGCCATCTGCGATGCGGTCGAACTCGACGGTACGCCGTCGCAGCTGTCGAGCCGCGGCCAGCTCAAGGCGGTGATTGCCCGCTACGCCGAGCATGGCCTGGCGCCGGTGGTGGCGACCGAGCTCGAATTCTTCGTGTTCGCCCCCAACAGCGACCCGCAGCAGCCGTTCCAGCCGCCGCTGGGCAAGGATGGCCGCCGGGAGATGGGCCATTCGGCATTCAGCATCAGCTCCAACAACGGCCTGCGGCCGTTCTTCAGCGAGGTGTACCGGTGCATGGCGGCGCTGGGCCTGCCGCGCGACACCTTCATGCACGAGATGGGTGTCAGCCAGTTCGAGATCAACCTGTTGCATGGCGACCCGCTGCTGCTGGCCGATCAGACCTTCCTGTTCAAGCACCTGCTCAAGGAAGTGGCGCTGCGCCATGGCCTGACCGTGGTGTGCATGGCCAAGCCGCTGGCGCATACGCCCGGCAGTTCGATGCACATTCACCAGAGCCTGGTGGACATCGCCAGTGGGGGTAACGTGTTCAGCGATGAGCAGGGCAGGGAGACCGACACCTTCCATCATTTCATTGGTGGCCTGCAGGCCTGCCTGGCCGACTTCACCGCGCTGTTCGCGCCCAACGTCAATTCGTACCAGCGCTTGTGCCACCCCTACGCTTCGCCGAACAACGCCTGCTGGTCGCACGACAACCGCGCCGCGGGCCTGCGCATTCCGGCCAGTTCGCCAGTGGCGCGGCGGGTGGAGAATCGCTTGCCCGGCGCCGACGCCAACCCCTACCTGGCGATTGCTGCCAGCCTTGCCGCCGGCCTGCATGGCATCGAGCAGCAGATCGCCCCCACGCCCGCGATCCAGGGCGAATTCGAAGTGCCCGAGCACCTGAGCCTGCCCTGCACCCTGCATGCAGCGTTGCAGCGCCTCAAGCACAGTGCGCTGGCCCATGAGCTGTTCGGCAACGAGTTCATCGAAGGTTATATCGCCACCAAGACCCTCGAGCTGAGCGACTTCCTCGACGAGATCACGCCCTGGGAGCGGCGAGTGCTGGCGGCGCAGGCCTGAGCGCGACGCAAGCTTTAACGGGCCCGCCGTTGGCGATCTTTTTCGCCTGTGGGGGCCTGCGTCGCGGCAGATTTGCTTTTATGCTTGCCTGCAACCCACCGCCACCTGCGCCAGGAGCCCACGGGACGTATGCGAAATATCTGGAAGCCGTTTCAGTCGTTGTACTTCGCTGCCTTGATGATGCTGATCGGCTCGGGCCTGCTCAGTACCTACCTGGCCTTGCGCCTCGCCGCCGATCACGTCGACAGCCTGTGGATCGGCGCGCTGATGGCGGCCAACTATTTCGGCCTGGCGGTGGGCGGCAAGGTCGGCCACCGGCTGATTGGCCGGGTCGGGCATATTCGCGCTTATGCCACCTGTGCCGGTATCGTCTGTGCGGCGGTGCTCGGGCATGGCCTGACCAGCTGGCTACCGGCCTGGATCGGGCTGCGGATGATCGTAGGCCTGGGGATGATGTGCCAGTACATGGTCATCGAAAGCTGGCTCAACGAGCAGGCCGATGCCAAGCACCGTGGCGCAGTGTTCAGCGGCTACATGATCGCTTCTTATCTGGGGCTGGTGCTGGGCCAGCTGATTCTCGTGGTGCACCCACAGCTGGGGCCGGAGCTGCTGATGCTGGTAGCCATGTGCTTTGCCCTGTGCCTGGTGCCCGTGGCCATGACCCGGCGCATCCACCCCGCGCCCTTGCGCCCGGCACCGATGGAGCCGAAGTTCTTCATCAAGCGGGTGCCGCAATCGCTCTCCACTGTGCTGGGCTCAGGGCTGATCGTCGGTTCGTTCTATGGTTTGGCACCGCTGTATGCCACCAGCCAGGGCATGTCCACCGAGCAGATCGGTTTGTTCATGGGTAGCTGCATCCTGGCCGGCCTGGTGGTGCAGTGGCCGCTGGGCTGGCTGTCCGACCGCTATGACCGCGCGGTGTTGATCCGCAGCGTGGCAATCGGCCTGGCGCTTGCCTCGGCGCCCCTGGCGATCCTGCCGGGTGTGCCGCTGGAGCTGTTGTTCGGCATCGGCTTCGTGATCTCGCTGCTGCAGTTCTGCCTGTATCCGCTGGCGGTAGCGTTCTCCAACGACCATGTGGAAAGCGAACGGCGGGTATCGCTGACCGCCATGTTGCTGGTGACCTATGGCGTGGGTGCCTGTATCGGGCCGTTGGCAGCCGGGGTGCTGATGAAGCTGCTGGGCCCGCAGATGCTGTATGCGTTCTTCGTGTTCTTTGCGCTGGTGCTGGTCTGGCGTATCCGGCCCAAGGCGGTTACCGGGCTGCACCAGGTACAGGATGCGCCGCTGGGGCACGTGGCCATGCCAGCGGCGGGCTCGCCGTTGTCGGCGGCCCTCGATCCACGGGTCGACGAGCAGACGGTGCAGGAGGTGATGCAAGCGCCGGTGGCGGCCGAAGATACCGAAGACGAGCAGGAGAGCGAGACGCAAAGTAACAAACCTGAAGTGGCGATAGACAGGTCGGTTTGAGCGGCCGGGCAGGGCGACAGGAGACGGCCTGCGTCTGAGCGTTGACGTTGCTGCCCCTGCCCGACGGCCTTCATTTCAGCGTGATGTTACGCAGCTTGAACTTCAGGATATCGCCGTCGCGGGTGCCGGCGTGCAGTCCATAGTAATCGTAGAATTGCGAGTAGGCGTTTGAAACTCTGTAGCCGTCCTTGTCGCGCATGTAGAACTCGACCTGCTCGATCTTGGTCAAGTCGCCATCCCACTCGGCAAGCGCCTCGATCTTCCAGAACGGTTGGCGCTTGATGTGGCCGATGCCAGGCGCGAGGTACGCAGTGTTACCGACTGCGTAATGCGAATAGAGCCCGAGCCAACCATTGATGCTCTGTTCAAGCCGATTGCTTTCATAAGCGCTGCGCCTGGCGGACTCAACATGATAAAGCTGGCGCCCCCCTTCGCTCTTGAGATACCTGAAGTCGAATGCGACGCGCTTGAACCAGTTCGGATGGTTCCCTTTGTCGATGACTAGCCAGCCATTTAGAGGCATGTGCTCGGGCGGTTGGGAGGGGGCGTTGAATACGACTATTTGTCCGAACTGGCAATGCAACTCGGCACTGAAATGGCGAGGAATCATGGGGTCTCCGGTGATGTCAGGTGTAGTCGGAGAGTGACAGCCCAGGCCGAGGCGCAGAACTCGGAATGCTGTCCCGGTGGATTCTGCAGCCGGGCTGCGAAACAACTCAGGTGCGCCCTGTCACCCGGCATGATATGGCGCCATTTCTTTCGCCAGCGGGCAGCGCTCTTGCCATTCGCAAACGAAAACGCCACCCGGGGGTGGCGTTTTCGTATCTGGGTGGGATCAGTAGTCGTCCTTGTCGAAACGACGGGCCTCGCGCTGAAGCTGATAGACGAAACTTTCGATCTTGCGTTGCGCCTGGCCGTTGAGGTTGTGGAAGCGCACGCCGGCGAAGGTGGTGTTGATGCGCTCTTCGAAGTGCAGGTGGCGCAGCTCGACCATGGTGTCGGCCAGGCCCAGGGGGTTGGCGGCCTTGAAGCGTTCGTACACCTGGCCCAGTTGCAGGCGCTCCTCGACGTTGCCTTCAAAGCGCAATTTGCAGCCGGTGGCAGAGATGTCCAGCAGCTTGCCGCGCAGTGCGCCATTACCTTTCAAGTGGGTACCGTCGAGCACGATGTCGACCAACTGCGACAGCTTGAGTGCAGCGCGGAAGGCGCTGCGGCGCTGATGGTAAGTGACTTCCGTGGGCAGCGGGCCGCGGTAGCAGCGGTGGCCGTCGATTTCGGTGATGGTCAGCGGTGTGTCGCACTCCCAGGCGATGCGTACGCCGTCATGGAAGCCTTCGACGCGGAACGCTTCGCCGTTCTCGATGTATTTCTCGCCATCGCGGGGGATCATTTCATCCAGGGCCAGAACGCCGTTGTCGCGGTCGATGTGCACCACATAGCTCTGAAACCGCTGGCTGCGCTCATGGAAGCTGATGATCAGCGGGTCGTGGCTCTCCAGCAGCTGGCGCAGGTTGGCCGCGATTTCCAAAGGGGTAGTGAGCACCTTTGGTGGCTGGGGGGCATCGGTTTCATTGAACACGGGTTCTCAATCTCCAGGCAAAAACGACACACGCAAGTTACGGCATTTTGCCAGTATGCTCCGTGCCTTGAACAGGGAAAATCACACTTGGCTGAGCGCCCGGGGCTTGGCCATCGGCGAGGTGGTGCCACGGCTGTCGTACAGCGAAGGAGAATCGCCACCCATGAGGATGCTGACCTGGTTGGCCGTGGCTCGCTGCTGTATCTGGATGACCTGGCCATTGGTCTCGTTGGCCTTCTGGCACGCGTCCATCAATGCGCTGAGCGCATTGAGCCGCTGCAGCAGGGCCTCGCCATTGGGCGACTGTGCGGCCAGGGCCTGCACGCCCGCGCGATCGGTGCTGAGGCCGATGTCCTGGAGCAACTGGCTGCGTCGGCGACCCTGCTGCTCGAGCAAGATGATCAACGACTGCTTGCGGGCCAGAATCTGTTCCAGTAGCGGCATGTCCCGCCCGTGCAGGGCGACCGTCTCGCTCTGGAGCAGGTCGAGCAATTCCTGCGTTGGCGCGATGTCGTTTTCGATCAGTTGCAGCAGAGTGATGTCGTGCATGGCTAACTCTTGGCGTGTTGCGTCCTTGAAGTCAGCGCACCTGGAGGTTAGCGCTGGGCTTCGAAATCAAGCAGTTTACTGGCGACGCGGTCGGCGTCGACCTTGTAGCTGCCGTCCGCGATCGCTTGTTTCAACTCGGCCACGCGGGCGCTATTGACGGTCGGCTGGTCGCGCAGGCTGTCGCTGATCTTCTGCAGCTGCTGGGCCTCTGGGCTGAAGTGTACCGCTTCCCCGCTGGCATTGGCGCTGGGCGCTACGCTGTTGGCGTCGGTTTTGTCGACGTTGCCAGGCGCGGCATTGCCGCGAACGCCACCCGTGCTGGGCGGAGAATTATTCACACGACTGAAGTCGATGACCATGATCAAAACCTCTGGGTATTTGTACGCATACCCTGTTTTCGGCCAGCCCGAAAAAAACTTTAGGCAGGAATGCAGTGCTGTCTGGCAGCACGCTTGCGCACCCGATTTGTGACACAGTTTAGGGGGAGCGGTTCCCTGCCGCCAGCCTTCTGTCGTGATCCGGCGGTGAATATTGCTACATGGCCACCTCGACCTGCCCGGGCCCTGTGACCCGCGCTTTCACCACGCGCTTGGAGTTCAGGTTGCGCACCCGGATCTGTTCCTGCAGGCCGCCTTTGCTCAGGGCTTCACCTGGCATGCGCACGCTGAGGGTGCCGCTGCGGGCGACAATCACCACGTGATCGCCTTTGCGCACCACCTCCGCCTGCTCCAGGTGTTGCTGGGTCAGTACCTGGTCAACCACCGTGGGGCGCAGCAGCTTCATGCCCACTGCCTGGTCCATTTGCGTCAGATAGCCTTGGCCCAGCGTGCCGACATCGCGTTCGCGCAGGGCGATATCGCCTTCGCCGACCACGCTTTCGCGCTTGAGCGGCCGAGTCATCACCACCACATCGCGCAGCAGCCGTACCTGGGCGGGCACGAAGATCGTCCACGGGGCTGTGCCGTCGCAGCGCACCTTCACCGTGACCCGGCCCAGCGGGGTCGGGCTTTCCAGTGAAGCGTCAAGTTGCTGGCTGCACAGCGGCATGCGCAGGCGTGGGTCGAGCCGGTTGACCTGAATCTCGTAGCGGCCACCGGTCTGGGTGGTCGCCAGATAATCTTCCACGGTGAATTCAAGAAACCCTTGGGTGACACCGATAAGGTGTTCAGGCAAGGTGAATGCCTGCGCCTGGGTGCGAACACTGGATGCCATGAGACACAGGGCTGCCAGTGAACCGGCCAGCAGGCGCGTCAGTCGTCGGGAAAATGTCGTTTTCGTATACATGGCGCTCAAAAAAGCAAAGCCCGTGCCGATTCGGTATACAGGCAATCGTTGGAGGGGTCCGGCATGGCTGGAGTGATGGATTCGGTCAACCAGCGCACGCAGCTGGTGGGGCAGAATCGCCTGGAGCTGCTGTTGTTTCGCCTCAATGGCGACCAGCTCTACGGCATCAATGTGTTCAAGGTCCGGGAGGTGCTGCAGTGCCCGGAACTGACAGTGCTGCCGAAGTCTCATCCGGTGGTGCGTGGGGTGGCCAACATTCGCGGGGCGACCATCCCGATCCTGGACCTGTCGATGGCAACGGGATTGCCGGGGTTGAAGGAAGACACGCGTAACAGCTTTGTGATCATCACCGAGTACAACACCAAGACCCAGGGTTTTTTGGTGCACTCGGTCGAGCGCATCGTCAACATGAACTGGGAAGAGATCCATCCGCCACCCAAGGGAACCGGGCGTGATCACTACCTGACCGCGGTCACTCGGGTCGACAACCGCATGGTCGAGATCATCGATGTGGAAAAGGTGCTGGCGGAAGTGGCGCCGTCGTCCGAGTCGGTGTCCGAGGGTGTGATCGATGCCGAGGTGCAGGACAAGGCCGTGCTGCTGCGGGTGCTGACCGTCGATGATTCGTCGGTGGCGCGCAAGCAGGTCAGCCGCTGTCTGCAGACTGTCGGGGTCGAGGTGGTGGCGCTCAATGATGGTCGCCAGGCGCTGGATTACCTGCGCAAGCTGGTCGATGAGGGCAAGCGGCCGGAGGAGGAATTCCTCATGATGATCTCGGATATCGAGATGCCGGAAATGGACGGCTACACCCTGACGGCCGAGATCCGCAGCGACCCGCGCATGCAAAAGCTGCACATCGTCCTGCATACTTCGCTGTCAGGGGTCTTCAACCAGGCCATGGTCAAGAAGGTCGGGGCCGATGACTTCCTGGCCAAGTTCAGGCCGGACGACCTTGCCCAGCGGGTAGTCGACCGGATCAAGGCGACGCATTGAAACGGCCGGGGCCAGTCCCCGGCGCTAGCGATTTAGAAAGAGGCGGCACCATTGTCTACGGGTAATTTGGATTTCGAACAGTTCCGGGTCTTCCTGGAGAAAGCCTGTGGCATCCTGCTGGGCGAGAATAAGCAGTACCTGGTCTCCAGCCGTCTCAACAAGCTGATGGAGCAGCAGGGCATCAAGTCGTTGGGTGAGCTGGTGCAGCGTATCCAGGCGCAACCGCGGGGTGGTTTGCGCGAGCAGGTGGTCGATGCCATGACCACCAACGAAACCCTGTGGTTTCGTGATACCTACCCCTTCGAGGTGCTCAAGAACAAGGTCATCCCCGAGTTCATCAAGGGCAACCCGGGCCAGCGCCTGCGCATCTGGTCGGCGGCCTGCTCGTCGGGGCAGGAGCCTTACTCCATCTCCATGGCCATCGACGAGTTCGAGCGCAGCAACCTTGGCCAGCTGAAGATGGGCGCGCAGATCGTTGCCACTGACCTGTCCGGCTCGATGCTCAACAACTGCAAGACCGGCGAATACGACAGCCTGGCCATCGCCCGCGGCCTGTCGCAGGAGCGCCTGCAGCGCTACTTCGACCCCAAGGGGCCGGGGCGCTGGGCGGTCAAGGCGCCTATCCGCAGCCGCGTCGAGTTCCGCTCGTACAACCTGCTGGACAGCTATGCGCCCTTGGGCAAGTTCGACATCGTGTTCTGCCGCAACGTGCTGATCTACTTCTCGGCCCAGGTCAAGAAGGACATTCTGCTGCGTATCCATGGCACGCTGAAGCCCGGCGGCTATCTGTTCCTTGGTGCCTCCGAGGCGCTCAACGGTTTGCCGGACCACTATCAGATGGTCCAGTGCAGCCCGGGCATCATCTATCAGGCCAAGTAACGCCTGAGGCTGCAAGCGAAGGCCGGTGTCGTGAGACACCGGCCTTTTTCATGGGCGCTACAAATGACGTCAATTTTTTGGTTTGCCGCTTTTGCCGGGTGGCAATTGCCGCTTGCCTGCTGCGCGGCGGAAGCGATTTGCCGCTTTTCTGGCAATCGCGGCAGGCCGAAAAGCCCTGGGGCCCAGTGAATGCGGGGCTTTGCAAAGCTGGCACAGGCCTTGCTAAAGCTTAGCCAACGAAATTCTGGTCACCTATGAAGGTTTCCCTGATATGAGCATCAGCTTCGACAAGGCGCTTGGCATACACGAAAAGGCATTGGGCTTCCGCGCCCAGCGTGCCGAAGTGCTGGCCAACAACATCGCCAACGCCGATACGCCGAACTACAAGGCGCGTGACATGGACTTCTCGTCCGTGCTCGCCGCCGAGGCCGACAAGCAGCAGAAAGGGCGCATCGCCCTGGATCGCACCAACAATCGGCATATCGAGGCCGAAGGGCTGGCAATGGCCGACGACACCCTGCAGTACCGCACCCCGATGCAGCCGTCGATCGACCAGAACACCGTCGATGCCCAGATCGAACAATCGAACTACACAGAGAACGCGATAGGCTTCCAGGCCAGCTTCACGTTGCTCAACAGTAAATTCAAAGGGCTGGTATCGGCCCTGCGCGGAGAGTGACCATGTCCCTTGCCAGTGTTTTCAATATCGCCGGTAGCGGCATGAGCGCGCAGAACACGCGCCTGAACACCGTTGCCTCGAACATCGCCAACGCCGAGACCGTCTCCTCGAGCATCGACCAGACCTACCGTGCACGCCACCCGGTGTTCGCCACCACCTTCCAGAACGCGCAGGCCGGCGTCGGCCAGTCGCTGTTCGAAGACCAGGGCGAGGCCGGGCAGGGCGTGCAGGTCAAGGGCATCATCGAGGACCAGAGCAACCTCGAGGCGCGCTACGAGCCGAACCATCCGGCGGCCAACAAGGACGGCTACGTCTACTACCCGAATGTGAATGTGGTCGAGGAGATGGCTGACATGATCTCCGCCAGCCGCGCGTTCCAGACCAACGCCGAGCTGATGAACACCGCCAAGAACATGATGCAGAAAGTGCTGACCCTGGGTCAGTAAGCACGGAGCCGCCATGACCACAACCAATACCAGTAACGAAGTCGGTAGTTCCTACCTGAAATCGTTGCAGAAGACCGACAGCAAGAACAGCAGCACGACCGGTCAGGCCGGCAGTGCGCTGGGCAAGGATGCGTTCCTGCAGCTGCTGGTCACGCAGATGAAAAACCAGAACCCGCTCGATCCGCAGGAGAACGGTGAGTTCGTCGCGCAGTTGGCGCAGTTCAGCAGCCTGGAAGGTATCCAGTCGCTGAACGATTCGGTCAACGGGATTCTGACCGGCATTGGCTCGTCCCAGGCGCTGCAGGCCACCTCCCTGGTCGGCCGCTCGGTGATCGTGCAGACCGACAAGGCCGTGGTGGACACCACTGCCAGCTTCAACGGCCAGGTCGTGGTGCCGCAGAGCGTCAGTGATGCCAAGGTCACCATCAAGGACAAGGACGGCAACGTCGTCAAGTCCATCCAGTTGGGCTCGCAGAAGGCCGGTACCGCAGACTTCATCTGGGATGGCACCAATGAAAAGGGCGAGAAAGTCGCCCCCGGCACCTACACCTTCGCGGCCGAGACCACGGTCGAGGGCAAGGCCAAGACGCTGTCCACGCTGCTCCCGGCAAGGGTCAACAGTGTCAGCTTCCAGAACGGCAGCGAGATGATGCTCGACCTGGCCGGCATCGGCAAAATCGGCATCTCCAAAGTCACCAGCATCGGAATCTAACGCCGCAGAATCGGCACAAGGAGCGAGTCAATGTCTTTCAATATCGGCCTTAGCGGTCTCTACGCGGCGAACAAGGCTCTGAACGTTACTGGCAACAACATTGCCAACGTCGCCACCACCGGTTTCAAATCGTCGCGCGCCGAGTTCGGCGATCAGTATTCGCAGTCCATCCGTGGTACCTCCGGCGGCAAGACCCAGGTCGGCAGCGGTGTGAAAACCATGGCGGTCTCGCAGATGTTCAACCCGGGCAACATCAATGGCACCGGCCAGGCGCTGGACATGGCCATCGACGGCAACGGCTTCTTCGCCATGAATGACAACGGCTCGCGGATCTACACCCGTGCCGGCGCCTTCTACAGCGACAAGGACGGCTACATCGTCAACGCCAGCGGCGCCAACCTGCAGGGTTATGGGGTGGACGCCAACGGCAAGGTCGTCGGGGGTGTGCTGACCGATCTGAAGATCGATACCTCGAACCTGGCGCCCAACTCCACCAGTCGCATCACCGAGACAGTCAACCTCAACTCCAGCGCAAATCCGCCGACCGTGGCGACGTTCGATCCGACCAACGTCAACAGCTACAACTACACCTTCAATACCGACGTCTACGACAGTCAGGGCAACGCGCACCAGCTCAACCAGTACTTCGTCAAGGATGCCGGTACCAACTCCTGGACCATGTACACCACGATCAATGGTCGTAACCCGGCCGACCCGACCTTGCCTACGCCACTGGTCAACAAGCTGCCGTTCACCACTGACGGCAAGCTCAACACTGCGGCCATGACGGCAGGTGCGGTAACCGGCGGCCTGACCATCGGTGCCGACAAGACCTTCCAGCTCACCGGCTGGATTCCAGCCGAGAAAAACGCAGCAGGTGCCTGGGTTGCCAATGGCGCCGCCGCGCGCACGGGTGGCGTCACGCTCGACATGCTGGCTACCACCCAGTACAACGCGGCGTCGGCCACCACCGCCAAGAGCCAGGATGGCTATGCCACCGGTGAGCTCGCCGGCCTGACCGTCGACCAGAGCGGCAACCTGTTCGCCAACTTCACCAACGGCCAGGACAAGGTCATTGGCCAGGTGGCCATCGCCAACTTCGCCAACCTGCAAGGTCTGACCCCGGTGGGCGGCACGGCCTGGAAAGAGTCCTACGCTTCGGGCGTGCCGGTCATCGGCGAACCGGATACCGGCACCCTGGGCCGCATCGCCGGCAGCTCCCTGGAAGACTCCAACGTCGACCTGACCGGTGAGCTGGTCAACCTGATCAAGGCGCAGAGCAACTACCAGGCCAACGCCAAGACCATCTCCACTGAAAGCACCATCATGCAGACCATCATTCAGATGACCTGATGATCGTGGTTGGGCAAAGCCCCTGCTTGCAGGGGCTTTTTCACGTCTGGCGGAGGGTGATGCCATGAGGACAGTATCGAGGATTGCGGGGGTGCTGATGGCACTGCTGGTTGCGTGTTCACTGCAGGCTGCACCGGCGCCCTGGTACCAGTGGCAAAGCCTGGCGACCGGGCGCTACCTGTGTTCGGCAATCAACCCGGGTGATGGCTGGAAGCTGCACTCGGGGCCTTACACCAATGGGGCCTGCCGCAATGACTGATTCGGCGCTTGCCGCCAGCGGCAAAGATTCGCCGACAAACTGACGCTCAGCAGGCCTGCGCGGCCTTGAAAGCCCCGTATTGAAAGGCTTTGTCAGTGTGGTTCGATAATTGCTTAAGCCTTGCCAACGACAGCGCGGCAAGGTTCGCGCAGAGGAGATGCTGTGGACAAGATGCTTTATGTGGCCATGACCGGTGCCAGCCAGAACGCGCTGGCGCAGAAGGCCCATGCCAACAACCTGGCGAACGTTTCCACCAATGGTTTCCAGCGTGACCTGGAGCAGGCGCGTTCCATGCCGGTGTTCGGTGACAGCTTTCCGGCGCGAGCCTTCGCCATGAGCGAGCGCCCGGCCACCGACTTCAGCGGTGGTGCCCTGGTCGAGACCGGGCGTGACCTGGACGTGGCGGTCAGTGGCCAGGGTTTCATTGCCGTGCAGGCGCCCGATGGCAGCGAAGCCTATGTGCGTACCGGCAGCCTGAACATTGACGCCCTCGGTATCCTGCGTGCCGGCAATGGTATGCCGGTGATCGGCAACGGCGGCCCGATCGCGGTCCCGCCCGAGCAGAAGGTCGAAGTCGGTGACGACGGCACCATCAGCATTCGCGCCATGGGTGAAGACCCGCGGGCGCTGGCCCAGGTCGACCGGATCAAGCTGGTCAACCCGGACATCAAGGGCCTGACCAAGGGGCTCGACGGCATGATCCACACGACCAACGGCCAGCCCGCCAATGCCGACGTCAACGTTCGCGTGGTTTCCGGGTTCCTTGAATCGAGCAACGTCAATGCCGTCGAGGAAATGACCTCGGTGCTGGCGCTGTCCCGCCAGTTCGAACTGCACGTCAAGATGATGAACGCGGCCAAGGAAGGCGACGAAGCCATGGCTCGGGTTTTGCAAATCGGCTAATCACATTTGAACGGGTGCCGTAAAACAGGCGCACGAGGAGAACACTAGATGCTTCCGGCTCTTTGGGTCGCTAAAACCGGCCTGTCCGCCCAGGACACCAACCTCACGGTCATTTCCAACAACCTGGCCAACGTCTCGACCACGGGCTTCAAGCGCGACCGCGCCGAGTTCCAGGACCTGCTGTACCAGATCAAGCGCCAGCCTGGCGCGCAGTCCACCCAGGACAGCGAGCTGCCTTCGGGCCTGCAGGTCGGTACCGGTGTGCGCATCGTCGGCACCCAGAAGAGCTTCACCGCCGGCAGCCTGCAAACCACCGAGAACCCGCTGGACATGGCGGTCGACGGCCGTGGTTTCTTCCAGATCCTGCAGCCCGACGGCACCGTGTCGTACACCCGTGACGGCACCTTCCACCTGAACTCCGACGGCCAGATCGTCACCGCCAACGGTTTCGCCCTGGAACCGGCCATCGTCGTGCCGCCGGACGCCCAGACCTTCACCGTCGGCCGCGACGGCACCGTGTCGATCACCACGGTCGGCAACCCGGCAGCGCAGATCATCGGCAACATCCAGACCGCCGATTTCATCAACCCGGCTGGCCTGCAGGCGATCGGCGGCAACCTGTTCCTCGAGACCGCCGCCAGCGGCGCGCCGCAGGTTGGCACCCCGGGCCTGAACGGTTTCGGCACCACCCAGCAACAGACCCTGGAAAACTCCAACGTCAGCACCGTCGAGGAGTTGGTCAACATGATCACCACCCAGCGTGCTTACGAGATGAACTCCAAGGTCATCTCGACAGCCGACAAGATGCTGTCGTTCGTCACCCAGCAGCTGTAAGCCCTGATGGCCCGCTGGGTGCGGGCCATTGACCATTCGCTCGCTGTAGCAGCGCCCGTTACACCATGAGGTAAGCGTCATGAATCGTCTGTTGTCCGTTTTCGCCCTGGGGGGGGCGGTGTTGCTGGCCGGTTGCGTCGCGCCGACGCCCAAGCCAAACGACCCGTACTATGCGCCGGTGTTGCCGCGCACCCCGTTGCCGGCGGCGGCCAACAACGGCTCGATCTACCAGGCCGGCTTCGAGCAGGGCCTGTATACCGATCGCAAGGCGTTCCGGGTCGGTGACATCATCACCATCACCCTCAACGAGCGCACCTCGGCGAGCAAGAATGCCGGCTCGCAGATCCAGAAGAACAGCAAGGCCAATCTCGGCCTGACCTCGTTGTTCGGCACCATCCCCAATACCAACAACCCGCTGGGCAGCGGCGACCTCACCCTCGAGGCCGGTTACAGCGGTGACCGCACCACCAAGGGCGACAGCAAGGCGACCCAGGGCAACACCTTGACCGGTTCGATCACCGTCACCGTCGCTGAAGTGCTGCCCAACGGCATCATCGCCGTGCGTGGCGAAAAGTGGATGACCCTGAACACCGGTGAAGAGCTGGTGCGCATTGCTGGCCTGGTGCGTGCCGATGACATCGCCACGGACAACACCGTGCCGTCCACTCGCGTGGCCGACGCGCGCATCACCTATTCAGGCACCGGCTCGTTCGCCGATGCCAGCCAGCCCGGTTGGCTGGACCGTTTCTTCATCAGCCCGCTCTGGCCCTTCTGAGTACGGATGACCATGTTCAACGCTAGGCGGTTGATTGCCGCGACACTTCTTCTGTCCTGTGCGTTCGGCGCCCACGCCGAGCGCCTGAAGGACATCGCCAGTATTTCTGGCGTGCGTGCCAACCAACTGATCGGTTACGGTCTGGTGGTGGGGCTCAACGGTACGGGCGACCAGACCACCCAGACCCCGTTCACCCTGCAGACCTTCAACAATATGTTGTCGCAGTTCGGCATCAAGGTGCCGCCGGGCTCGGGCAACGTGCAGTTGAAGAACGTTGCCGCGGTGTCGGTGCATGCCGACCTGCCGGCCTTCGCCAAGCCCGGCCAGGTGGTCGACATCACCGTGTCGTCGATCGGTAACTCCAAGAGCCTGCGCGGCGGCAGCCTGCTGATGACCCCGCTCAAGGGTATCGACGGCAACGTCTACGCCATCGCCCAGGGCAACCTGGTGGTCGGTGGTTTCGACGCCGAAGGTCGCGATGGCTCGAAGATCACCGTCAACGTCCCGTCGGCTGGCCGCATTCCGGGCGGTGCGAGCGTCGAGCGCGCAGTGCCGAGCGGTTTCAACCAGGGCAACAGCCTTACGCTGAACCTCAACCGGCCCGACTTCACCACGGCCAAGCGCATCGTCGACAAGGTCAACGAGCTGCTCGGCCCAGGGGTTGCCCAGGCCCTGGACGGTGGCTCGGTGCGGGTGACCGCGCCGATGGACCCGAGCCAGCGTGTCGACTATCTGTCGATTCTGGAAAACCTCGAGATCGACCCAGGCCAGGCCGTGGCCAAGGTCATCATCAACTCGCGTACCGGCACTATCGTGATTGGTCAGAACGTCAAGGTGTCGCCGGCGGCGGTTACCCACGGCAGCCTGACCGTGACCATCACCGAAGACCCGATCGTCAGCCAGCCGGGGCCGTTCTCCAATGGCGAGACGGCCGTCGTGCCACGCTCGCGGGTCAATGCCCAGCAGGAAGCCAAGCCGATGTTCAAGTTCGGCCCGGGCACCACCCTGGATGAAATCGTCCGTGCGGTTAACCAGGTCGGCGCAGCGCCAAGCGACCTGATGGCCATCCTTGAAGCCCTGAAGCAGGCCGGCGCGTTGCAGGCCGACCTGATCGTGATCTGAGGACGCCTGGGATGAATCCGAAAAGCCAGGTTTCCGGCCATGTCGACAGCGGTGCCTACACCGACCTCAATCGCCTGAGCTCGCTCAAGCGCGGTGATCGCGACAGCGAGGGCAACATCCGCAAGGTGGCCCAGGAATTCGAGTCGTTGTTCGTCAGCGAGATGCTCAAGGCCTCGCGCAAGGCCAGTGATGTGCTGGCCGACGAAGAAAACCCGATGAACAGCGATACCACCAAGCAGTACCGTGACATGTACGACCAGCAGCTGGCCGTGAGCATGTCCCGCGAAGGGGGCGGCATCGGCCTGCAGGATGTGCTGGTGCGCCAGCTGAGCAAGCGCAAGGCCAGCACGGTCAATACCAGCCCGTTCCCGCGCATCGACGGGCCGGCCCCGGCGCTGTGGGGTGGCCGGGTGGGCGAGCCTGCGCGGGCCGAACAGCCCGCTGCCGGGCGCAACGATGTGGCGGCCCTCAACTCGCGGCGCCTGGCCTTGCCAGGCAAGCTCACCGACCGCCTGCTGGCCGGTATCGTGCCGTCCTCGGCCACTGGCGATGCGGCCCAGCATGCGCCGTCGCTGGCCGGTGTCGCCCGCGGCGACTGGCAGCCGGCGCGGACCTATGCCGCACCCGCCGAGGGCATGCGTATCGTCGGGCGAGCGGTGGCCCAGCCACCGTTGGCGCCCAACAAGGCCTTTGGCAACAGCGATGCCTTCGTCAGCACCATGCTGCCGATGGCCGAGCAGGCGGCCAAGCGCATTGGTATCGATCCGCGTTACCTGGTGGCCCAGGCGGCGCTGGAAACCGGTTGGGGCAAGTCGGTCATGCGCAACCCAGACGGCAGCAGCAGCCACAACCTGTTCGGCATCAAGGCCACCGGCAACTGGCAGGGTGGCGAGGCGCGGGCGATCACCAGCGAGTTCCGTGGCGGCCAGTTCGTCAAGGAGACTGCGGCATTCCGCTCGTACGACTCGTACCAGGACAGCTTCCACGACCTGGTCAGCCTGTTGCAGAACAACAGTCGCTATAAAGATGCGGTCGGTGCAGCCGATAACCCAGAACAGTTTGCAAGAGAGCTGCAGAAGGCCGGTTACGCAACCGACCCGGACTATGCCCGCAAGATCATCAGCATTGCCCGGCAACTGCAGCCCACCCAGCAATACGCCATGGCTGGCACTACCACGAATCTATAAGGATTGAACCATGTCTCTGATCTCGATCGGGCTGTCCGGCCTGAGTGCCAGCCAGGCGGCGCTGTCGGTCACCAGTAACAACATCGCCAACGCTGCGACCTCCGGCTACTCGCGCCAGCAGACCGTCCAGGTCTCGGGGCCCTCGCACAACATCGGCTCGGGTTTCATCGGTACCGGTACCCAGCTTGCGGATGTGCGCCGGGTCTACAACGCCTACCTGGACAACCAGCTGCGTACCGCGACCTCGCTGAGCACCGATGCGGCCACCTACCTTGATCAGATCGGCAGTGTCGACAAACTGCTGGGCGACAGCAGCACCGGTATCAGCTCGGTGCTGACCGCATTCTTCTCGGCCCTGCAGACCGCTGCGGCCAAGCCCGGTGACGTGGCGTCCCGCCAGTTGCTGCTGACTCAGGCGCAAACCCTGAGCAACCGTTTCAATTCCATCTCCAGCGAATTGAGCAAACAGAACGAAAGCATCAACAGCCAGCTCGATACCCTTGCCGGCCAGGTCAACAAGCTCACCTCGAACATTGCCGACCTGAACAAGCAGATCACCCACCTGTCGGCGTCCGGCGCCACGCCGAACACCCTGCTGGATGCGCGCAGCGAAGCGGTGCGCCAGCTCAACGAGCTGGTGGGCGTCACCGTGCAGGAGCGTGACGGCAACTACGACGTGTACCTGGGTACCGGCCAGTCGCTGGTCACCGGCAACCGGGCCAATACCCTGAGCGCCGGGCCGAGCAACGCCGACAAGAGCCAGTACAGTCTGCAGGTCAACTACCCGACCTTCTCGTCGGATGTCACCTCGGTCATCACCGGCGGGCAGATCGGCGGCCTGTTGCGCTATCGCCAGGACGTGCTCAATCCGTCGATGAACGAGCTGGGCCGTGTGGCCCTGGTGGTGACCGACAGCATCAACAGCCAGCTGGGGCAGGGCCTGGATGCCAACGGCCAGTTCGGCAGCGCGCTGTTCTCCAGCATCAACAGTGCCGCGGCGATCAGCCAGCGCAGCCTGGGTGCCACCGGTAACAGCGCTGGCTCCGGCAACCTGGACGTGACCATTGCCGATAGCAGCCTGCTGACCACCCACGACTACCAGGTCACCTTCACCAGTGGCACCCAGTACAGCGTGCGTCGTTCCGACGGCACCGACATGGGTAGCTTCGATCTGGCCACCACGCCACCACCGGTCATTGATGGCTTCACCCTGAAGCTCAACGGTGGCGGCCTGGCGGCGGGCGACAGTTTCAAGGTAATCCCCACTCGCGCGGCGGCGGGCTCGATCAGCACCACCCTCACCGATGCCAACAAGCTGGCGTTCGCCGGGCCGATCAATGCCACCATCGGCAGCGGCAACGACGGTACCGGTACCATCAGCCAGCCGAATCTGGGTGCGAAGCTGGATATCTATGGCGGTGCCGACACCGCGCTGATCCAGGATTCGATCAAGCACTCGATGCCGGTGCGCATGGTGTTCGGTGCGGCCAGCGGCGGCACCCAGGGCTATACCCTGTTCGATGCCAAGGGCAACAGCATCGGTACCGGCACCATCGTGCCGGGCCAGGAAAACAAGCTGACGATCAACGTGCCGATGGTCGATGCGGCCGGGGCGCCCATTCTCGACGGTAGCGGCAACCCGCGTTCGTTCAGCCTGGAGACCTCGGTCGGCGGCAGCCCGGCGGAGGATGACTCGTTCAGCATGGGCTTCAACGTCAACGGCAAGTCCGACAACCGCAATGCCCAATCGCTGCTCGACCTGCAGACCAAGTCCACGGTCGGTGTCAATTCCGGTGGCGGCAGCAGCTTCACCTCGGCCTATGCCTCGATGGTGGAACGGGTCGGTGCCAAGGCCAACCAGGCCGAAATCGATACCACGGCGACCAAGGCCGTGTACGACTCGGCCAAGGAAGCCCGCAACGGGGTTTCCGGTGTCAACCTGGACGATGAGGCGGCCAGCCTGATCAAGTTCCAGCATTACTACACCGCATCTTCACAGATCATCAAGGCGGCGCAGGAAACCTTCGCCACCCTGATCAACGCATTGTAAGGAGTAGCCATCGTGCGTATTTCCACCGCTCAGTTCTATGAGTCGAGCGCTACCAGCTACACCAGCAACTTTGCCAACCTGATGAAGGTCAAGCAGCAGATCGACACCGGCGTGCGCATCCAGTCCGCTGGTGACGACCCGGTCGGCGCCGCACGCCTGCTGCTGCTGCAGCAGCAACAGGCCCTGCTCAAGCAGTACGACGGCAACATGACCACGGTGAACAACTCGCTGCTGCAGGAAGAAAGCGTGCTGGCCACCATCAACGACGCCATGCAGCGTGCCAGCGACCTGGCCATTCGTGCGGGCGGCGCCGGGATCAGTGCGGCCGACCGCACGTCCATCAGCAGCGAGCTCAAGGAGATCGAGGCGAACATCTTCGGCCTGCTCAACTCGCGCGATGCCAACGGCGACTACATGTTCGGCGGCACCAAAACCTCGTCGCCGCCCTATGTGCGCAATGCCGACGGCAGCTACAGCTACCAGGGTGACCAGACCCAGCTGAGCCTGCAGGTGTCCGACACCCTGAAGCTGGCGACCAACGACACCGGCTTCAGCATCTTCGATTCGGCCAAGAACAAGAGCCGTACCGAGTCCGCCCTGGTGGCGCCGCCGGTCGATGATGGCCGCGTCGCGGTCTCGCCGGGCCTGCTGACCTCGAGCAGTGCGTACAACAGCAACTTCAACGCCGGCCAGCCGTACAAGGTCACCTTCACCAGTGGCACCCAGTACACCGTGACCGATGCCCTGGGTAACGACATCACTGCCGAGACCCCGACCAACGGCACCTTCGACAGCAAGGCCGAGGGCGGTAACCGCATCGCGTTCCGGGGTGTCGAGTTCGAGATCAGCGTCACGCTGCAGGAAGGTGATGACCCCAATGCTGCCGTCGCCGGCCATGAGTTCTCCTTGCAGGCGCGTCCCGACACCCTGACCACCGTCCGTGGCGCCGGTAACCCTTCGAGCGCGCAGATCACCAGCGGTGCGGTGACCGACCCGACGGCCTACCGCAGCACGTTCCCCGACAGCGGTGCGGTCATCAAGTTTACCGGCGCCAACACTTACGAGCTCTATGCGCAGCCCCTGACCGCCGACAGCAAGGTAGTGGCCAGCGGCACCTTCACCGCGCCGGCACTGACGGTGGCGGGCGTTACCTACCAGGTGTCCGGCGCGCCGCAGGCGGGTGACCAGTTTGCGGTCAATGCCAACACCCACCAGAACCAGAGCGTGCTGGAGACCATCAGCCAGCTGCGTACCGCGCTGGATGCGCCGGGCACTGGTGATGCGGCGAATACCGCGCTGAAGAACTCCATCGCTTCGGCGGTCGCCAACCTGGCCAGTGCCCGCGAGCAGGTCGATATCACTCGCGGTTCGATCGGTGCACGTGGGAACTCGCTCGATATCCAGCGCCAGGAAAACACCAGCCTGACCACCGCCAACAAGGCGACCCAGGACGCCATCGGCAACACCGACATGGCCGATGCGTCGATCATGCTGGCACTGCACCAGGCCATGCTGCAGGCTTCGCAGCTGAGCTTCACGCAGATCTCCAAGCTGAGCCTGTTCAATCAGATGTAACTGAGCGGGTAGCCAAAAGCCCCGGCTAGCCTAGCGCTGCCGGGGCTTTTTTGTGCCTGGCGCATGGCGCTGAGCGGCAGTTGGCGATAAATGAGTGTGACCAATGAGTCAAATCGCGCATCTTCCCTGTATTCTATGCGGCAGCTGCTGCAGCAATTTGTTACCGGTTCGCCAGTGACCTGCCCGATGTCGGCATGTCACGGATCCGGTAGTGGGCGCCCTCAATTCACCGAGTGGCGGTCTTTGCCTGTTTTCATTGGGAAGCCAGAATGATTGGCATCAAAAGCATCGCGAGTTACGTGCCTACCGCTGGCCTGGACAACTACGTCCAGGGTGCGAAGTTCGGCAAGGACGAAGAGTTCATGTTCGGCAAGATCGGCGCGTCGTTCCTGCCGCGCAAGGCCGAAGAGCAAGAAACCTCCGACCTGTGCGTCGAGGCCGCCCGTGCCTTGTTCGCCAGCAACCCCGAGCTCGATCCGCAGTCGATCGATGTGTTGATCGTGGTCACCCAGAACGGTGACGAAGAGGGGTTGCCGCACACCGCGGCCATCGTCCAGCACAAGCTGGGCCTGTCCACCCGGGTGGCGGCGTTCGACGTTTCGCTGGGCTGCTCCGGCTACGTCTATGGCCTGTACGCGATCAAGGGCTTCATGCAGGCGGCGGGGCTGAAGAACGGCCTGCTGATCACCGCCGACCCGTATTCGAAGATCGTCGATCCGGAAGACCGCAACACCACCATGCTGTTCGGCGATGCCGCCACCGCCACCTGGATGGGCGAGGACGCGGTATGGCAACTGGGCGAGGCGCGTTTTGGTACCGACGGTTCCGGTGCCGAGCACCTGAAGGTCACCAACGGCAATTTCTTCATGAACGGCCGTCAGGTGTTCAACTTCGCCCTGGTCAAGGTGCCGGCGCACCTGCATGAGCTGCTCGATGCCAGTGGCCTGCAGTCGGCCGATATCGATGCCTTCTGCATCCATCAGGGCAGTGCGGCGATCGTCGATGCGGTGGCGCGACGCTTTGAAGAGCAGCACCCGGAGAAGTTCGTCAAGGACATGCTCGAAACCGGCAATACAGTGTCCTCCAGCGTGCCGCTGTTGCTGCAGAAGCACATGCTCGACAGCAGTTGGAAGCGCGTGGCCATCAGTGGCTTTGGCGTGGGCCTGTCGTGGGGCTCGGCGATTCTCTATCGCGGCTGATCCGGCACGGTCAAAAAAAGCGCCTGGCGTATTCCGCCAGGCGCTTTTTTTTGCCTTCGAGTAAGTGCAGAAAAGCCATAACCCCCTGATTTCGTGGGGGTGGCAGCGTGATGGCATTTTTTTTTTGCAAATGCCCTCAAGCAACCCCCGCAAACGACGATAAACATTACGAAGGTTCTCTAGGCCATACCCGGCGGATGCCAGGGCCGGAAGCCGCAGTACCCATCCAACGAGGATTTCGTCATGGCTTTAACTGTAAACACCAACATTGCTTCGGTTACTACTCAGGTTAACCTGAACAAGGCCAGCACCGCCCAGACCACTTCGATGCAGCGCCTGTCTTCCGGCCTGCGCATCAACAGCGCCAAAGACGACGCTGCCGGCCTGCAGATCGCCAACCGTCTGACCAGCCAGATCAACGGCCTGGGCCAGGCAGTGAAGAACGCCAACGACGGTATCTCGATCGCCCAGACCGCCGAAGGCGCGATGCAGGCTTCGACCGACATCCTGCAGAAAATGCGTACCCTGGCTCTGTCCTCGGCTACTGGCTCCCTGAGCGCCGACGACCGTAAGTCGAACAACGACGAATACCAGGCTCTGACTTCCGAGCTGAACCGTATCTCCGCTACCACCACCTTCGGTGGCCAGAAGCTGCTGGACGGCTCGTACGGCACCAAGGCCATCCAGGTCGGCGCCAACGCCAACGAAACCATCAACCTGAGCCTGGAAAACGTTGCTGCCAGCAACATCGGTTCGCAGCAGGTCAAGTCCACCGCCATCGCCCCGAGCGCGAGCGGCCTGGCTGCTGGCAGCCTCTCCGTTACCGGCAACGGCCAGACTGCTACTGTGGCCTACGGTGCTGGTGCCTCCGCCAAGCAGATCGCCAGCGATCTGAACGGCTCGATCGGTGGTCTGACTGCATCCGCCAGCACCGAAATGCAACTGGACGTTACCGGTGCTACCCCGGCCAACTTCAAGCTGTCTGTCGGTTCCAGCGGCACTGTTGACTTCGTAGGCGTGACTGACAAGGCCGGCCTGGCCGACCAGCTGAAATCCAACGCTGCCAAGCTGGGTATCAGCGTCAACTACGACGAAGTCAAGAAAACCCTGAGCATCAAGTCGGACACCGGTGAGAACATCAGCTTCTCGGGTGCTGACGCCAACGCCCAGGCCAACATCTCGATCGCTGCCAAAGACGGCTCCGGCAACTTCGCTACTCCTGCTGCTCTGAGTGCTGCTGCCATCGTCGTCACCGGTCAGGTTTCGCTGGACTCGGCCAAAGGCTTCTCGCTGGGCGGCGCTACTGCTCTGTTCGGTGCTGCGACCGTTACCTCGGCCAAGACCACCATCTCGCAAACCGACGTCACCGACGCCACCAAGGCTCAGAACGCCCTGGCCGTTATCGACAAGGCCATCGGTTCGATCGACAGCGTCCGTTCGGGCCTGGGTGCTACCCAGAACCGTCTGACCACCACCGTCGACAACCTGCAGAACATCCAGAAGAACTCCACCGCTGCCCGTTCCACCGTGCAGGACGTGGACTTCGCTTCGGAAACTGCAGAGCTGACCAAGCAGCAGACCCTGCAGCAGGCTTCGACTGCGATCCTGTCGCAGGCTAACCAGCTGCCATCCTCGGTCCTGAAACTGCTCCAGTAATTCAGGCGCCTGAGTAAGAGGTGGAAGGGCGCGTTTACGTGCCCTTTCACCTTTTTGACATGAGGAGTTCGAAGCATGGACATGAGTGTCAAGTTGAACCAGATGTACCCTTCGATGCCGCCCCAGGCAGCAGCGACGGCCAAGGACCCGGTGGTGGCGCCTGTCAAGGTGCAGGAGGCTGCGCCTTCTGAAGACAAGCCGCATACCCGCGAGGACCTGGAGAAAGCGGTGGGCGATATCCGCGATTTCGTCCAGTCGAGCCAGCGCAAGCTGGACTTCTCCATTGATGATTCAACCGGCCAGGTAGTGGTCAAGGTCATCGCCACCGAGTCCGGTGACGTGATCCGCCAGCTCCCGTCGGAAACCGCGCTGAAGCTGGCACAAAGCCTCAGCGAAGCTGGCAGCCTGCTGTTCGACGGCAAGGCATAGGCTGGCATGATTTTTGTTGCTGTCGGTCATTTGATGGATTTATCCGCCAAGGATCCGGCAGCTACTGAACAAGGAGAGCAATGATGGCAGGTACAACAGTCAGCGGTATCGGATCGGGCATCGATACCCAGGCGATTGTGAAGTCTCTGGTGGACGCGCAAAAGGCGCCGAAACAGACACAGATCAATACCCAGACACTGAAGGCAACCACCACGTTGTCCTCTATCGGCAAGATCCAGGCAGCGCTGGACGCCTTCCGTGGCGCCTTGACCAGCATGACCACTGGCAACAGCTTCGGTGGCCTGGCCCTGAAATCCTCGGACGAGAAGGTTGCGACCATCACCGCAGGGGCGGGCGCCGCCAACGGCTCCTTCAGCCTGGTGGTGACCCAGCTGGCGTCGGCTTCCAAGGTCTCCACCAAGGTATACGCCGGTGGCGCGACCAGCGTGGTCAACGCCACGACCAGTACGACCAAGTTGACCATCACCCAGAACGGCAAGGCTCACGACGTGAGCATTCCCCCGGGGGCCACGCTGCAAGACGTGCGTGAGAACATCAACAACCAGTTCGGCACGGCGGGCTTCAGTGCCAACATCCTGACCGATGCCGCGGGTTCGCGCTTGGTCATTACGTCCACCAAGATGGGCGAGGGCTCCGAGATCACGCTGGGCGGGAACTCAGGTGTCGACGTCGGGTATACCGAGGTGGATCCGCCCAAGAACGCCGAATACACGCTCGATGGCATTGCCATGAAGTCCAAGAGCAATGACATCACCGATGCGGTGAGTGGCCTGAACATCAAGTTGGTGGGCGTTTCGCCTAAGGATACCAGCACTACGAAGCCTGTAGTAACGACGCTTTCCCTGTCCACCAGTTCGATTGCGTTGAAGTCGGGCCTCAAGGGCTTCATCGATACCTACAACGCATTGATCAAGGTGGTCAACGCGGAGACCAGGGTCACCAAGAATGCCGACGGCACCGTGACTGCGGCAGCCCTTACCGGTGATGCGTCCATGCGTGCGCTGATGACCTCCATCCGCGAAGAAATGAATGCACTGTCCGGCAACGGCACCCTGAAGTCGCTTGCTGCGTTTGGCGTCACTACCGCCCAGGACGGCGGTGCGCTGAGCCTGGACGACAAGAAGTGGGATAAAGCCGCTGCCACCAACGCCGCTGACCTTACCAGCATCTTCAACGGCAAGGACGGCTTGATTGCGCGCCTGCAGAGTGTCACCGAGCCCTACGCCAAGGCTGCCACCGGCACCCTGGCCGAGCGCAGCAAGACCCTGACCGAAAGCCTGACCAAGCTCAAGTCCGAACAAGACACCTTGGACACGCGCATGGAGGCCTTGCAAAAGAGCCTGCAGGACAAGTACAACAACATGGACACCCTGGTCACCCAGTTGCGCCAGCAGCAGAACAACGTGCTGGGCACGCTCAACGCCCTGAACAACGCCAAGAGCGACAAGTAATCAGTGATTGATGCGAATGGCCGGGCCTGATGCCCGGCCTTTTTGCACCGGCCGGTAAAGTTTTGGCCATCCGGCCCGATACAGGGACTATCGAACCTTAAGTTTTTTGCCCGTTACGAGGTCGCAAGATGAATCCCATGAGAGCCCTTCGTCAGTACCAGAAGGTCAATTCCCATGCCCAGATTTCCGAAGCCACACCCCATCGCCTGGTGCAGATGCTGATGGAAGGTGGGCTCGATCGCATGGCTCAGGCCAAGGGCGCACTGGCCCGTGGCGACATCGCCGAGAAGGGCCTGATGCTGGGCAAGGCGATCGACATCATCATCGGCCTGAGCGACGGCCTGGATGCGCAGAAGAGCCACGACCCGGCCTACATCGAGCAGCTTTCCAGCCTGTATGCCTACATGACCAATCGTTTGATGCAGGCCAACATCGACAACGATCCGGCGATCATCGACGAAGTTGCGCAACTGCTGATCACCGTCAAGAGTGGTTGGGATGCCATCGCCGACGCACAGCATGCCGGCTGAGCCGGTGGGGGAGAGCAAGGTGAATTGCGAGCTGCAACGATTCGACGAAACCCGTGAAGCGTTGCTCGCCGCCTTGGGCGCGCGGGACTGGGACGCGATCAGCAGGCTCGATGAGAGCTGCCGTGGCTGTATCGACGACATGCTCAAGGCGCCGGCACTGGACGAAGCGGTGGTCAAGGCGCGTCTTGAAGACTTGCTGCACGTCTACCGCGAACTGCTCGACGTTACAATGGGCGAGCGGCAGGCTATCGCCGATGAAATGACGCAGATCAATCAAGCAAAGAATGCGTCGAAGGTTTACCATTTGTTCAGTTAAGATGCACCGAACTGGGGAAAAGGCGCCATAAATTTGACTATGCAGGCCTTTTTGACTTAACTAGTGGCTGTTTTCGAAATTCAGACGTCCGAACACTGACCATTCAGTCGGGATGATGTCGCGCACGCCCGCCGGGCGCCGATATGACTAGGGAAGTTGCTATTGCATGTGGCGTGAAACCAAGATTCTCCTGATCGATGACGACAGCGCTCGCCGCCGCGATCTGGCGGTGGTCCTGAACTTTCTCGGCGAAGAAAACCTCCCGTGCTCCAGTGATGACTGGCAGCAGACGGTCGAGTCTCTTGCCTCCAGCCGCGAAGTGCTGTGCGTGCTGATCGGGGCAGTGAAGGCGCCGGCCAGTGTGCTGGGGCTCCTTAAGACAGTGGCGGCGTGGGATGAGTTCCTTCCGGTGCTGTTGCTGGGCGATATTTCTTCTGCCGAGTTCCCCGAGGAGCTGCGCCGTCGCGTGCTGTCCAATCTCGAGATGCCGCCGAGCTACAGCCAGGTGCTCGATTCGCTGCACCGCGCCCAGGTGTACCGCGAGATGTACGACCAGGCCCGCGAACGTGGTCGTCAGCGCGAGCCCAACCTGTTCCGCAGCCTGGTAGGCACCAGCCGTGCCATCCAGCATGTGCGGCAGATGATGCAGCAGGTGGCCGACACCGACGCCAGCGTGCTCATCCTCGGCGAGTCCGGCACCGGCAAGGAGGTGGTGGCGCGCAACCTGCACTACCACTCCAAGCGCCGTGAGGCACCCTTCGTGCCGGTCAACTGCGGGGCGATTCCGGCAGAGCTGCTCGAAAGCGAACTGTTCGGCCACGAGAAGGGCGCCTTCACCGGGGCCATCACCAGCCGTGCCGGGCGTTTCGAACTGGCCAACGGCGGTACGCTGTTCCTCGACGAAATCGGCGACATGCCGCTGCCCATGCAGGTCAAGCTGTTGCGGGTACTGCAGGAGCGCACCTTCGAGCGCGTGGGCAGCAACAAGACGCAAAGCATCGATGTGCGCATCATTGCCGCAACCCACAAGAATCTCGAGAACATGATCGAGGACGGGACCTTCCGCGAGGACCTGTACTACCGCCTCAACGTGTTCCCCATCGAGATGGCTCCGCTGCGTGAGCGCGTCGAAGACATCCCGCTGCTGATGAACGAGCTGATCTCGCGCATGGAGCACGAGAAGCGCGGTTCGATCCGTTTCAACTCCGCCTCGATCATGTCGCTGTGCCGACATGGCTGGCCGGGCAACGTGCGCGAGCTGGCCAACCTGGTGGAGCGCATGGCGATCATGCATCCGTATGGGGTGATCGGCGTGTCGGAGCTGCCCAAAAAGTTCCGCTATGTCGACGACGAAGACGAGCAGTTGGTGGACAGCCTGCGCAGCGACCTCGAAGAGCGCGTGGCCATCAACGGCCATACGCCGAACTTCGCCAACCACGCCATGCTGCCGCCAGAAGGGCTGGACCTCAAGGACTACCTTGGCAGCCTGGAGCAGGGCCTGATCCAGCAGGCACTGGACGATGCCAACGGTATCGTTGCGCGTGCGGCTGAACGTTTGCGTATTCGTCGTACCACTCTGGTCGAGAAAATGCGCAAGTACGGCATGAGTCGCCAGGGCGGCGAGGACCAGGCGGAGGATTGACGCCCGGTCTTGCGCCTGTACCGATCTCTTCGCAGGCTTGTTCGCGAAGAGATCGGTATAGGTAGCCTGCATCCCCATCTATGCTGCGGCTATCGGTGAGCCGCCGGAGCCGCGCTGGCATTGATCAAAAAGTCCGCCGGGACAAAACCGATTCCGCAGCGCCCGCCATCTTAAAGCAGGCATGCGTTTTGCTTTGGCTAGCATAAAGGGCCAGGGGACAGTTTTTTGTCACCCCTCCGACCAATGCGGACCAACAGCACAATGAAAGCAGTCATTCTGGCCGGTGGGCTGGGCACACGCATCAGCGAAGAATCCCACCTGCGCCCTAAGCCGATGATCGAGATAGGCGGCAAGCCGATCATCTGGCACATCATGAAGATCTACTCGCACTACGGTATCAACGACTTCGTCATTTGCCTGGGCTACAAGGGGTACGTGATCAAGGAGTATTTCGCCAACTACTTCCTGCACATGTCGGACGTGACCTTCGACATGGCGCAAAACCGCATGGATATCCACAACCGCCATGCCGAACCTTGGCGGGTGACACTGGTGGATACTGGCGAAAACACCGCCACTGGTGGCCGCCTCAAGCGTGTCCGTGAGTACGTTGGCGATGAAACCTTTTGCCTGACTTACGGCGACGGTGTATCCGACGTCGACCTTCCCCGACTGATCGACTTCCACCGGCAGCACGGCAAGCTGGCCACGGTTACCGCCGTGCAGCCGCCGGGGCGTTATGGCGCGTTGGATGTGCAGGGCGAACAGGTACGCGGCTTCCAGGAAAAACCGCTGGGCGACGGTGGCTGGATCAATGGCGGCTTCTTCGTGCTCGAGCCAGCCGTGCTCGATTACATCGCCGGCGATGGCACCACCTGGGAAAACGAGCCCATGCGTCGTCTGGCCGAGGACGGCCAGTTGATGAGCCACCTGCACCGTGGCTTCTGGCAACCGATGGATACCCTGCGTGATCGCATGCTGCTCGAAGCACACTGGAAGAACGGCGAAGCCGCATGGCAGCTATGGCGCTGAATCCTGCATTCTGGGCGGGGCGCCGCGTTCTGCTGACCGGGCACACCGGCTTCAAGGGCGGTTGGCTGGCCGTATGGTTGCGTCAGCTGGGCGCCGAACTGCGTGGCTTCGCCTTGCCTGCCGCAACCACGCCATCGCTGTGGCAGGTTGCGCAGCTGCAGCAGCAGGTACCCGGCGATATCGCCGATATCCGTGATGCCTCGGCCCTGGCCCGAGCGCTGCAGGATTTTCAGCCCGAACTGGTGCTGCATCTGGCCGCTCAGCCACTGGTGCGTGAATCCTATCGTGCGCCTGCGGACACCTACGCAACCAATGTCATGGGTACGCTCAACCTGCTCGAAGCGGTGCGGGCCACGCCGTCCGTGCGTGGCGTGCTGGTGGTGACCACGGACAAGTGCTACGAGAACCGCGAGTGGCCCTGGCCCTACCGGGAGCAGGATGCCTTGGGCGGCTTCGATCCCTATAGCAGCAGCAAGGCCTGTGTCGAGCTGCTGTGCGCGAGTTACCGCGACTCTTTCCTGCGTTCCTCTGGCGTTGCCCTGGGCACTGCGCGCGCGGGCAACGTGCTGGGGGGCGGGGACTGGTCTGCCGACCGCTTGTTGCCGGACATCTTTCGCGCCTGGCAGGACGGTCAAGAGGTGACCTTGCGTTATCCCGATGCGACGCGGCCCTGGCAGCACGTGCTCGACCCGCTGATGGGCTACCTGCAGCTGGCGCAGGGTTTGCTCACCGACGCCGAGCAGCATGCCGCAGCCTGGAACTTCGGCCCTGACAGCGCAGGGCTGGCCACCGTCGGCGAGATCGTCGAACGTCTTGCCAGCCGTTGGCCAGGCGAGGCGCGCTGGTCGATTGCCAGCGATGCCCAGCCGCACGAAGCCGGTCTGCTGGCCCTGGACTCCAGCAAGGCCCGGCAGAGGCTTGGCTGGGCGCCGCGCTGGTCGCTGGATGACACCCTGAAACATACCCTGGACTGGCATCTGGCCTGGCGCGCAGGGCGTGATATGAACATCGTTACCCGCGAGCAGCTCGCGGTTCACCAAGGCGGAACCCATGAGTGACAGTACGGCGCAGCAGTTGCGCCAACAGATTGCCGAGCTGGTCGGGCGCTACGCCGAGCTGCAGATGGCGCCCAAACCCTTCGTGGCCGGGCAGAGCAGCGTTCCGCCAGCCGGCAAGGTGATCGGTGCGGGCGAACTGCAGGCCATGACCGAGGCCGTGCTGGATGGCTGGCTGACCACCGGGCGCTTCAACGAGGCGTTCGAAAAGCGCCTGGGCAAGTACCTGGGGCGCCGCTGCGTACTCACCACCAACTCCGGCTCGTCGGCCAACCTGCTGGCGTTTTCCGCCCTGACCTCGCCACGCCTCGGCGACCGGGCGATCAAGCCTGGCGACGAGGTGATCGGCGTTGCCGCCGGCTTCCCGACCACCGTCAACCCGATCCTGCAATTCGGCGCGGTACCGGTGTTCGTCGATGTCGAGATGGGCACCTACAACATCAACCCGGCGCTGATCGAAGCGGCCATCGGCCCGAAGACCAAGGCCATCATGCTGGCCCATACCTTGGGCAACCCCTTCGACCTGAGTGTGATCCGCGCCCTGTGCGACAAGTACGGCCTGTGGCTGATCGAAGACTGCTGCGATGCCCTGGGTTCCACTTACCAGGGGCGCATGGTCGGCACCTTTGGCGATATCGGCACCCTCAGCTTCTACCCGGCGCACCACATCACCATGGGCGAGGGCGGAGCGGTGTTCACCGACTCTCCGTTGCTCAAGCGCATCATTGAGTCGTTCCGCGACTGGGGCCGCGATTGCTACTGCCCCCCGGGCGAGGACAACACCTGTGGCAAGCGCTTCTGCTGGCAGCTGGGTAGCTTGCCGGAAGGCTACGACCACAAGTACACCTACTCGCACCTGGGCTACAACCTGAAGATCACCGACATGCAGGCCGCATGCGCACTGGCGCAGATGGACCGGGTCGATGATTTCGTTGCCGCGCGCAAGCGCAACTTCGCCTGGCTCAGCGAGCGCCTGGCCGGTTGTGCGGACAAATTGATCCTGCCGCAGGCCACCCACGAAAGTGACCCTTCCTGGTTCGGCTATCCGCTCACCCTGCGCGACGGCTGTGGCGTAAAGCGCGTCGAGCTGTTGCGCTACCTGGACGAACAGGGCGTGGGTACACGCCTGCTGTTCGCCGGCAATTTGACCCGCCAGCCCTACATGCAGGGGCAGCAATACCGGGTTGCCGGCGAGCTGCCGGTAACCGACAAGATCATGAACGACACGTTCTGGATCGGCCTCTGGCCGGGCTTGAGCGATGACCATCTGGAGCATGCGGCGCGCAGTCTCGAAACCTTCCTGCAGAGGCTGTGCTGATGCGCGCCTATGTCCTGTGTGGCGGTTTCGGTACACGGCTGCGCAGCGTCACGGACGCGCAGAAGGCCCTGGTCCCCGTTCACGGTGAGCCCTTTCTGGCGCGGGTATTGAGCCAGTTGGCCCGTGCCGGCATCAGCGAAGGCGTACTGTGCGCGCATTACCGCGCCGAGCAGGTGGCCGAGCAGCTTGCCGAGTTGTCTCGCCATGCGGGGCTGCCACTGTCGCTGGTGGTGGAGCAGAGCCCTCTGGGCACGGGCGGCGCACTGCTCAACGCGTTGCGCGAGCAACCGGCTCAGGGGCGCTACCTGGTACTCAACGCCGACACCTTTGTTGACGCGCAAGGCTATCGGCAGATGATGCTGGGCGAAGGCAATGCCGTGCTGGCAGCGCGGGTCGATGACCGCGGCCGTTATGGCAGCCTGGCGCTCAATGCCACGGGGCACCTGGCTGGCTTGCAGGAAAAGGGCCTGCAGGGGCCCGGCCTGATCAACGCGGGGGTTTATGCCTTCACCGCGCCGGCCTTCGCCGCCACGCCCGTTGGCGCCTGCTCCATGGAGCACGATCTGTTGCCCGAGTTGCTCCAGCGCGAGGCCGTTTCCGTTGTCGATTACAGCGGGCGCTTCATTGATATCGGCACGCCAGAATCGCTCGCGCGCTACACCGACGAATTTTTTCCGGATACATCGCTATGAGCCTGCTGGTGCAGACCCTGAGCATTGGCGAACGCCAGAGCATTCTTGATGCGGTCAAGTGCATCGAGGCCGGCGCCTTGCAGATCGCCTTCGTGGTGGCCGACGATCAGCGTTTGCTGGGTGTGGTCACCAACGGTGACGTACGTCGCCACCTGCTGCAGGGCGGCCAGACCGACCTGCCGGTAACCACCTGCATGAACAGCCATTACCGCGCTGTTCAGGCCGATGCATCGCGCGAGGAGTTGCTCAAGGCATTCGACCTTGGTTTCAACGCCATCCCGGCCGTGGATGAGCAGGGGCGCCTGGTCGAGGTCTACACCCGCCTGATGGCGGCCAGCCCGGAAGTGCCGGTGCTGGCACGGGCCCGTGCGCCGGTACGCATGAGCTTCTGCGGCGGCGGTGCCGACCTGACCTATTTCTTCATCGACCACCCGGCAGCGGTGCTCAGCTGTACCGTCGGTCTCTATGCCCATGCCACCCTGGTTCCCCGGGGCGACCGTGGCATCCGCATCTTCTCCGAGGACCTGGGGCGCGAGGAGGACTACGACTCCCTGGCAGACCTGCTGGCCGCCAGTGAAAAAAGCCTGTTGGCGACCATCGTTTCGGTGATCAAGCCGCAATACGGCTTCGACCTCTACCTGCGTTCGGACTTCCCGGTGGGCTCCGGGCTGGGCGGCTCCTCCGCGGCCACCACGGCCACCATCGCGGTATTCAACGAACTGCGCCAGGATCGCTGGAGCACCTACGAGATCGCCGAACTGGCGTTCCAGGCCGAGCGCCTGTGCTTCGGCATCGCCGGTGGCTGGCAGGACCAGTACGCCTCGGCCTTCGGCGGCTTCAACCTGATCGAATTCGAGAACCAGCGCAACCTGGTGCACCCGATTCGCCTGGAAGAGGCGATCCGCAATGAGCTGGAATCCTGCCTGGTGTTGTGCGACACCGGCATTTCCCACGACTCCGGCCGCCTGCATGATCTGCAACGCGAGGAGATGCAGGCCGAGGCCTCGCAAACCGACCTGCTCCATGCCAGCGTGGCGCTGTGCCGGCGCATGCACCGCTATCTGATTCGCGGCGAGCTGCGCGATTTCGGCCTGTGCCTGGACGAAGCCTGGCGCCTGAAAAAGCGCTTTTCCTCGGCCATCAGCCATGGGCGCCTCGATGAAATCTACGCCGCTGCACTGGCGGCCGGCGCGCTCGGCGGCAAGCTGCTCGGCGCCGGCGGCGGTGGCTTCTTCCTGTTCTACGTACAACCCCAGCACCGCCAGCGAGTGGTGCATGCGGTGCGCGCACTGGGCTGCCAGACTCAAGGCTTCCGCTTCGAGTCCTGCGGTGTTACTTCCTGGCGGACGAAAATCCAATGACCCCGATTATTCTCGACGGCATCGCCCTGGGTGGCGAGCGCGTCTATGTCATCGCCGAAGCCGGCAACAACCATAACGGCTCGCTGGCATTGGCCAAACAACTGGTGGATGCCGCCATCGCGGCGGGCGCCGACTGCGTCAAGTTCCAGCTGCGCAACCGCGAGGCGCTGTACCGGCGCAAGGCCGATGGCTCGCGGGCCGAAGACCTCGGCGTGGAGTACATCCAGGACCTGCTGGACAAGGTCGAGCTGAGCCTCGACGAGCACCGCCAGCTGCGCGCCTACTGCGCGCAACAGGGCATCACCTACCTGTGCACCCCCTGGGATGAACCCAGTGTCGATGCCCTGGCAGCGTTCGACGTGGCGGCGCTGAAAATCGCCTCGGCGGACCTCTGCAACCCCTACCTGATCGCCAAGGCCGCCAGCCTGGGCAAGCCGCTGATCCTGTCCACCGGCATGTCCTTCGAGCACGAAATCATCCGTGCCATCGAACAGCTCAATGCCCTGGGCACGCCCTTCGCGCTGCTGCACTGCAACAGCGCCTACCCGGCGCCGGAAGGGGATATCCAGCTCGGCTACCTGCGCCGCCTGCAGCAGCTGCACGGCCTGATCGGCTATTCCGGCCATGAGCGCGGTATCGCCATCACCCTCGGTGCCGTGGCCCTGGGTGCCAAGCTGGTGGAGCGCCACATTACCCTGGACCGCAACATGGAAGGCCCGGATCACCTGGCCAGCCTGGAGCCTACCGAGTTCCGCCAACTGGTGGACGGCATTCGCCAGCTGGAGCTGGCGCTGCCATGGCAAGGCCCTGGCCGTCATGCCAGCCAGGGGGAACTGCTGAACCGCGAGAACCTCGGCAAGAGCGTGATCGCCGCACGCGAGATCCCCCGTGGTGCAGTCCTGGAGCCGGGCATGCTGCGTATCGCCAGCCCCGGCCAGGGCTTGGCGCCGTACCGGCTGCCGGAGCTGCTGGGCAAGCCCGCCCAGCGCGACATTGCCCAGGGCGATTTCTTGTTCGAGAGCGACCTGCAGGAGCAGCCCGCCGAGCAGAAACTGGCGTTCGACATGCCGATTCGTTGGGGTGTGCCGGTGCGCTACCACGACTTCCTCGATTACCGTCGGCGCATCGAGCCGGACCTGTTCGAGTTCCACCTGTCCTACCGCGACCTCAGCCTGAAACCGCAGCCCTTCCTGGCCCAGGTGGAATGCTCGCGCCTGGTGGTGCACGCCCCGGAGCTGTTCGAGAACAGCGAACTGCTGGACCTGGTTGCGGACGACCCGGCCTATCGCCGGCGCTCCATCGACAACCTGCAGCGCGTGGTCGATGCCACCCTGCAGATCGGCGAGTTCTTCCCCGCCGCCGATGCCCGGCTGATCGTCGCCAACATCGGTGGTTTTTCTGCCGACGCGCCACGCCCGCTGGCCATGCGCCCCGAGCTCTACGAGCGTTTCCATGAGGCCTGCCGCCAGGTGGATTTCGCCGGCACAGAGCTGATCCCGCAGAACATGGCGCCGTTCCCCTGGCACTTCGGCGGCCAGCGCCACCAGAACATTTTCATGATGCCCGACGAACTGGCGGCGCAGGCTCGCGAGCACGGCCTGCGCTTGTGCCTGGACCTGTCGCACCTGCAGATGACCTGCTTCCACTTCGGCCTCGACTTCCAGGCCGCACTGGCGCTGCTGCTGCCGCACTCGGCGCACCTGCACGTGGCCGACGCCAAGGGCACCAACGGCGAAGGCGTACTGATGGGCACCGGCGACATCGACTGGCCGGCCAGCTGGGCACAGATTCGCCAACATCCCGAGGTCAGCTTCATTCCTGAAGTCTGGCAAGGGCACAAGGATCATGGTGCCGGCTTCTGGTCGGCACTGCAGTATTTGACGCGGCTTGCGTAAGCGCCGGTTTCGAGGGGGAATTCAAGGTGACACAGACTATCCGTGTAGCGGACTACATCATGGAGCGCCTGGCGCGTCTGGGCGTGGGGCAGGTCTACTTCCTGCCAGGCGGCGGTGCCATGCACCTCAACGACGCGTTGGGGCGCCACCCTGAACTTGAGCCGGTGCTGTGCCTGCACGAGCAGGCGGCGGCGATTGCCGCTGAAGCCGCCGGCAAGCTCACCGGTGGGCCGGCGGCGTGCATGACCACCTGTGGCCCGGGTGCAACCAATACGGTTACCGCAGTGCTCGGTGCCTGGCTGGACTCGACACCGGTGTTCTTCGTGTCCGGCCAGGTCAAAAGTGCTGACCTCAAAGCCGGCACTGGCCTGCGCATGCTTGGCGTGCAGGAAGCCGACATCGTTTCGATTGTCGAGCCGATTACCAAGGCAGCGGTCACCCTGACCGATCCCGAGGCGGTAGCCGAGGTCTTCGACCAGCTTGAACATGCCGCGCTCAGCGGCCGTCGTGGCCCGGTATGGCTGGATGTACCGCTGGACGTGCAGGCTGCCCGGATTGACCCTGCGACCTTGCGCCGGGCGCAGTTGCCTGCGGCCAGCGAGCAAGCGGACATCAGCGCGGCGGTTGCGCAAACCCTGAGTTTGCTGCGCCAAGCCAAACGCCCAGGCATCATCGCCGGCAGCGGCATTCGCATGGCGGGTGCGGTTGACGCATTCAACCAGTTGATCGAAGCCGCAGGCGTACCGGTCATGCCGACCTGGCTGGCCATGGACATCATCGAAGACGAGCATCCACTTTACGGTGGCCGTCCCGGCTCCATTGCACCGCGCTGGGCCAACTTTGCGCTGCAGAACTGCGACCTGCTGATTGTCCTTGGCTCGCGCCTGGACATGGCGTTGACCGCTTACAACCATGCTCACTTCGCGCCCTATGCGAAGAAAGTCGTGGTGGATATCGACCCTGCGGAAATCGCCAAGCTGCAGATGCCCATCGAGGTCTCGGTAGTCTCCGACGTCAAACCCTTCATCGAAGCCTTGGCTGCGCAAATCGACCGTGATCGCCTGCCGTCCTACGCTGACTGGCTGGCACGCATCGCGCAGTGGCGCGAGCAATACCCGCTGCTGCAGAGCGAGCACGCCGACGACAGCCAGGGCGTGAGCATGTACTACTTCACCGACCAGCTGTCCTCGCTGCTCAATGAAGGTGACGTGATCGCGCCGGGCAGTTCGGGCTTCGCTTCCGAATTGTTCCTGCTCAATCTGCGCCTCAAGAAGGGCCAGCGTTGCTTCCACAACCGTGGCACGGGCTCGATGGGCTTCGGCATTCCGTCGGCAATCGGCGCGTGCCTGGCCTCCGGGCGCCAGCCGACCGTCTGTGTTGAAGGTGACGGTGGCTTGCAGTTGAACATCCAGGAGCTGGCGACCCTGGCCGCGCACAAGCTGCCGGTCAAATGCTTTGTCATCAACAATCAGGGCTATGCCTCGATTCGTGCATCGCAAAGTGCGCATTTCAACCTGCTGGTCGGTGCCGATGCCACCAGTGGCCTGCAACTGCCGGATCTGGCCCAGCTGGCCAGTGCCTATGGCGTGGGTTACGCGTGCATCGAGTCGCATGCCAACTTGCAGGCCAACCTCCAAGCTGTGCTGGAGCGCGATGGCCCGGTGATCATCGAGGTGCTGGTCCAGGTTGAAGAGCCACGGATTCCGCGGGTCATGACCCGCATGGATGAAAATGGCAAGCCGGTAACCGGTGCCCTGGAAGACCTGTATCCGTTCCTCAGCCGCGAAGAGCTGGCGCAGCAGATGGCCGTTTCGCTGGATGCCGGGGCATGAAAGTGTGGCTCAAGCGCCGCTTGACCGGGTTGTGCTACGGCTACCTGCGTAGCCAGCGCGACTGGGCGCATGAAAAATCGCCGCGGGTGCGTCATGCCCGCGTGCTGCCCATGGCCAGCCACGCGCCCTGGGTCAATGACAGCGCATTTCTGAATACCTACGAGAGCGTGCGTCAGCACACGCTGGTCGACATCATGCGCTTGTACGAGCTGTGGACGCTGGCGCGTCAGCTTGAGCACGTCGAGGGTGATTTCCTCGAGGTTGGCGTGTGGCGCGGTGGCTCGGGGTGCTTGCTGGCAATGGCCGGTCAGCGTGAGGGGCGTAGCGTGTTCCTGGCTGATACGTTCACTGGCGTGGTCAAGGCCGGGGCACAGGACACCGACTACCGCGGCGGCGAGCATGCCGACACCGGTGTTGATCTGGTCCTGGAGTTGGCCAAGCGTTGCCAAGTGCAAGACAGCGTGCGCGTGCTGGTCGGCATGTTCCCAGAGCGCAATGCCGAGCAGGTCAGTGACAGGCTGGCGTTACTGCATATCGATGTGGACGTTTTCGAGTCCGCCCGCGATGTATTGCTTTGGGCTGCCCCCAGGCTCGTGCGCGGCGCCGTGGTGGTGTTCGACGATTACGGGTTTTATGGCTGTGAAGGGGTAACGCGCATGGTCGATGAGTTCGTCGCGCAGAACAGCGGGTATCGCTTCCTGCATAACCTCAATGGGCATGCCGTGCTGATCAAGGTAGCGGATCATGGCGAATGAGTTCGGCTACGATCACCTGCTGATCTACGGGGGCAGGCTCGCCGGGCAGCGTGTACGGGACTACCTGGCTGCTCGTGGGCAGCGCGTGGATGCTTTTCTCGATCGTGATGAAAGCCTGGGTGAGGTGGACGGTGTGCCGGTCTTCAGCGCTCAGGGCTGGGCTGCCAGGCATGACCCGGCCAAAGCCTGTGTGTTGATCGGGGTGTTCAACGCCCATGTGGATACCAAGACCATTTTCGATGATCTGGAGGCGTTGGGGTTTGGCCGTCTGGTCAGCCTGGTCGAGTTCGTGCGCCTTTATCCAGAAGACCAGCCATTTCGTTACTGGCTGGTTGCCCCCGCATTCTATGAACAGCATGCACCGCGTATTGCAGCGTTGCGCGCTGCGCTTGAGGATGAAGCCAGCAAGCAGCTGTTGGACGCAATCGTCGAGTACCGCACCCTGGGTGATCCGCGTTGCCTTCCTGCGGTTACCGGCCAGCAGTATTTCCCGGCAGACCTGCCGCGCTTGCCGGAACCACTGCGCTTTATCGATTGCGGTGCCTACGTCGGCGACACGGTTGAGGAATTGCTGGCTGCCGGGTTTGCCTTCACCAGCCTTGCGACATTCGAACCGGATCTGGATAACTACCGCCAGCTGACGGCGCAGCTTGGCAAGGTGCCGGGCGCGATCCACTTCCCTTGCGGCGTGTCCGACAGCAACCGCTTGAGCGGATATGACCCCAGCCTGGGGGCGGGTGGTCACCTGGTCGAGTCTGGCGGCAATCCGGTGTGCTGTGTGCGCCTGGATGATGCCTTGCCGGGATTTGCGCCGAACTTCCTCAAGATGGATATCGAAGGCGAAGAGCCGGCAGCGCTACGCGGCGCGCAGGCGCTGCTGCGTGCACATCGCCCGCACCTGGCCATCAGCATCTACCACCGTGCGGAGCACCTCTGGGAAATAGCCGAGCAGTTGCAAGGCTATGAATTGGGCTACCGCTTCTACCTGCGCTGTCACTCGCCCAGTACCTTTGATGCAGTGCTCTACGCGGTACCTGGAAAGCCGTGAGCAGCAACTCTGCTTTTTCATCAGCGAAATGCCTGGCGGTCGCTTTGCAAGGAAATTGGACGTGCGGTCAATGAATAAACCTTCCACGATAGACGAGCCAGTCGTTATCTACGGTGGCGGTCAGATAGGTGTTGGTTTTTGCCGGCGCTTGATGCAAAGCGGCGTGAATGTGCGCGCCATCATCGATCGCAACCCGCAAGGCGTAACGAATGCGCCGGTCCCGGTGATGACGGTGGAGGCGTGCATTCAAAGCAATGGCAATGCGCTGGTGTTCGTGGCGATAGGCAATGGCCTTGCCCACCCGGCCATTGCACGTGCCTTGCACAGCGTCGGCTACAACAGGGTATTGCACCTGCCCGTGTTTCTTCGTGGGGAAAGGGCGGCGGCCATGACGCAGGCATGGAACGCATTTTACTCGGGTGACTATGCAGTGCCGTTCTGCAGTTTTGACGAACTGTATACCCTACGTGCCGGCGACTACCTGTTGAGCGCGTTTTCAGATTATGTGACTGCCATCGTGCACAAGGACTATGTCTACACCGTAAGGCGATCTTACGAAGGCATCGAGCACGATTACGCTGATTACTTCAAATGGCAAGGCCAGGAACAGGACGTTATCGACAAGGCGACCAATGTCCGGCTGGATGATCCGGCGGTCAAGGCGCTACTGCCTTGTGATGAATTGTTTACCCAGGAGCAATTGGATTTCTATCGCGCGAAAACCTTCTTTGATATGGGGCACTATTATCGCGAGGCTGCATCGGTCGCGGTGTTTGATGGCGCCTCGCATCGCTTCAATATTCTCGACGGTTCTCATCGTGCTTTCTATCTGGAGCGTCAGGGCTTCGATGGCATTCCGCTGAAAATGAAGCGAGCGGAGTGGGACGCTTATTTCAGGGAGCACCAGGCGCAGGCGCTGATGGATTATTGCAGGCAGTTGCAATCGCTCCCGGCTGTCGTCAAGCATCCGGCGTTCATGTCGTTCCCGGTACTCGAGCGTGAGCCAGACGCTGAATTCCTGCGCCTGCTCGAAGGGGTATGCCCGCTATGATGCTGACGTCTGATACGCCGGTAGTTCTGTACGGTGCCGCCCATCGTGGAACGATGGTCTCGCGCTATCTGAAGGGGCGCTGCAATGTTTTTGGCTTTATTGACAAGCGTGCTGCCGAGATAACCCATCACGAGGGGTTGCCGGTCAGCCGTGTCGCCGATGCAGACAAAGCGGCACTGGTTATCGTCTGCGTAAACAATATTTTCGAGCACGAAAGCATTGCACTGAGTTTGGCGGCAGAGGGTTTCGAGCGGGTTGTCTTTTGCCCGGTAAACGGCTCCAACATGGCGTGGCGATCCGCTGAAGAGCGGGCGCAGATGGCAAGTGTTCACAACGCCATCATCGACGAGCAGCTGACCTTGCCCGTCGAGATTCCCGCTTTGCATGGGCTGTTTCGTCCGGAGTACAAGGATGATGCGCTCATCAGTGCCGACGACGCTGAGGTGCTGGCGTGGATACCCGCCTGGTTGGTCTGTGCACGCCGAAACGGCAATGGGCTGTTCAAGGACAGCCCGGTGTTTACCCTGTTCCCCTACCTGGAGCTGTTCAAGTGGTTCGATGGCGAGGCTGACGCCACCCCGAACCATTACATGGACCTCTACTGTCGCAACGCGGCTGATCAATTCGGTATCGCGCAGACAGACGCGTGGGTGGAAAACGTGCTTAGAAGCCGTAGGCAGGTGTATGAGCGCATGCGGCAAACCGAGTCGGTCGATCCCTTGTTCTTCGTGAATCATGCGGTCAACGCGGATTGGAACAGTGATGAAAGCCACTTCAACATGGACAGCGGCAAGCACCGTGCGGCTTTCCAGATCCATCGCAAGCGCTCACTGGTTCCGCTCAAGCTGGCCAATGCGGACTATGAGGCCTACCTCAATCGGCCTGCGTTGAAAGCACTGATCGATTGCATGCTGCGCTCAAACATCACCGAGCTGCCTTATCCGGTGATGCATTCGTACTTTCTGAGAGTTCCCTATCGGGCAGACAGTGCTTTTTATGAGACGTTGCTGAAGTCATGCCGTGCCCTGGTGCTGAAAAATTTCAGTGAGACCGGCAGGGTTAGCCTCAGCGGCGTTCGACTGCGGGCAGAAAGCGCTGAGCTTGAGCCATTGGCTCAAGCGTTTGCCGTGCTGGGGTGTTCAGTTCAGCACGGTTATCAAGAATGCGAGTTTGATCGAGCTGTCAGGGATTTGTATCGCATTTCCGACCGCTTCGCACAGTCGGGCGATGTTCCGGATGCGTGTGATTTTGTACTGGATGCGTGGGTGGCTCGATAATGCGTGCGCAACTAATAGATGTGTGTGCGAAGCCTGATTTGCAGCAGCAGGTGGATGATGTCATTGAGCGAATGGAGCGGCACTGTCCAGTACGCATTTTGTGCTACTCGCTGATGGGTTCCATTCCTCTTGGTATGGGCAATGCTTCGTCTGATTATGATTTGCTGGCATTTTACCAGCCGCAGAAGGCCATAAGCTCAGATCAGTACGACGTTATTAATAATAAAACCCCTCTGCTGGGGGCGGCGCATATTGCCGGGCAGGTGAATATACTGCTGGCTGATAGTGAGTTATGTTCGGTGAAATTTGTGGATATGCCTGAGGCGGTTTTCGCTCAGGACTACCCTCATCACCTGAACTCACTGACAGTTCATGATCGTGCGTTTGATATTTCGGTTGTGCCTGGTAACACCTCACCCAAGGTGGCCTCGATTTTTTCCGATATGTTTTATTACGGTGGCGGTGTGCTGACCGATCGCCTGGGTACCGTCCGAGATAATTTTTCGCAGATGAAGCACTTTCTGCGCGTCTATGATTTTTGCAAGCGCCGGTTTGTGACAACGTATGGACGGCTTCAGTACTACCTTGTCGAGCCAGGCAATGTCAGGCTGCGTACCTATTTGCAAAGCATCAACGATATATTGGCGATTGAGTATGCGCTCGATCGTCTCGATGTGCCGCCGGCTGATGTTTCGGTGATGTTGAATTATCTTGATGATGCGCAGGTGCTGGAAATTGCCCGGCGCTATGTCGAGATTAACAGCAGTGCCACGATTGCAAAGGAAAAGCTACTGCTCGATCCAAACCCGATCTTGAATCAATGGATTGCCGAGAGGCTGGAGCGTATAAGGCCACGCTTGGTGGATTTGTACCCGCAACGCGCACATGCACTTTTCAACGTCGTTATTGATTGACAAGGGCGAGCGCATTTTTCAGGTGCTTGGTTGGTTTTTTGTTGCAGGATGGCAGCCCCTGGCCGTTCTGATCTGTTAGGCAGGTAATAAGATGAACGCTGGCTTGTCCTTGTGCGGTGCCGATTTTTCCAAGATGCAGAAAGGTGGCATCTATTCCTTCGCACTTGCGTCAGGCCAGCCTGTGCCGGTTTGCTGGTCGGATGCGCTTCTGCGTGATGCTCAAGACCACATCGTGGTCAGGCAGCCATCAAGGCTGCAGGCGCTATCGCGTCTTGATGACTACCCCAATATCAAGCGCTTGCTGGACTCGCAGGCCGGCCTGGCCGATTTGGCGGCGTTCAAGCGCCAGGCCCGCGACTGGCTGAATGAGGGGTTCTATATCTTTGGCGCCTTCAAGGTCGGTTTGCGCTTGGCACGTCACGCGCAATTGCTGAATCTTGAGGTCAAAGGATTCATCGACAATGACCGGGCCAAGGACGGTGGTTCATTGGAAGGGCTTTCGATCTCTCATCCTTCCAGTCTTTCGCTTGAGAACGCCGTCGTCGTTGTTGCCAGTGGCCGGCATGGCAACGCCATTTCCAGGCAATTGAGCCAGGTGCCGGGGATTCGCCTGGTCAACATGCATGAGTTTCTGTACGCACTTGATGGCCCGGGGCCGGGCTTGGGTTGCGAGCAATTTTCAAGTTTTGTCGAAGCGCCGTTGCGTGACCCTTGGCGCTTCATCTCTGCGTTCCTGTGCCTGGATGATGAGCCGTCACGCCAGGTTTTTGATGCGTTGATCGGCATGCGAATTCGCCTGTCGATCGCCTATGCAGAACAGGCCAAGTCGCCTTGGGATGAAGAGTATTTCGACAAGGCATTTGTACGGCCAGAACAAGCGGCGCGCTTTGTCGACGCCGGTGCAGCAGCGGGCGATACCCTGCATCGCCTGGAGAAACATTTTGGGCCGGTCGAGCAGGCTTGGCTGTTCGAGCCCGAGTTACCGGCGTACTACGAAGCGCTCAAGAGTGTCGCCGATCGCCCTGATGTCTGGCTGTTCAACATGGGGCTGGACGAAGTGCCCAGCCGAGCTGTCTATCAGCCTGAGTTGACGTATGACATTGCCGGCGAGTTGAGCAGTGATGTGCCCGCAAACATCACCTCTTTCATTCAGGGCGTGCCGCTGGATGCCGTGGTGCCGGGCAAAGTTGGCTTGTTCAAGCTCGACATCGAGGGCATGGAAGCCTCTGCCTTGCGGGGGGCGCGTACGATCATCGAGCGTGACAAACCCGTGTTGGCTGTCTGTGCCTATCATCGTTCCGACGATTATTGGTGCTTGATGGATGAAGTGCAGTCCATCCGCGGTGACTACAGAGTGGGCATTCGTCTATACGCGGACATCCTGGAAGACATCACCTTGTATTTCTATTAGGGCAACAGGCCGCGGCGGCATCTCTACCCCTCGTTCCCAATTTCCATGAGCCCCTGACGCCAATGCCTAGTTTCTCCTTGCATTCACCCATTATCAGCAGCGCGTTGCAGAACATTCCCTCCACGCTGGGTTTGCACAACGCGCTGGCTGGGCAGCATGTGTTGGTCACCGGCGGTACAGGCTTTTTTGGCTTGTGGTTGTTGGCGTTGTTTCAACAACTGAACCAGCAAGGCGCAGGGGTGACGGTCACGGTCCTGTCACGCAACCCATCGCGTTTTCTCGATGCACAGCCCGGTTACCGTGATTGCGCCTGGCTGCATTGGGCCAGTGGTGACGTGCGTGAGCTGCAGGCTGTTCCGGGGCAGCCTGTGAGCCTGATCATTCATGCGGCAACCGAGACGTCCTCGGCGGCTCATGGCAAGCCGTTGGAAATCTTCGACACCATCGTCACCGGGGCGCGCCGGGTATTCGACTTGGCGGTGCGTACTCGGGCCCGCGTGCTCCTGACGGGCTCGGGTGCACAGTATGGGGCTTTGCGGGCAGGGGCAGATCAGGGCGCCGGGGTCGCCGAAGGCTTCGCTGGCGCTTGTGCCAGCAACAGCGCAGGGAGCGCCTATGCCGAAGGTAAACGGGCACAGGAAACCTTGGGCGCGATTTATGCACAGACTCACGGCATTGACGTAATCATGGCGCGTTGCTTTGCCTTTTCCGGGCCAGGCCTGCCGCTCGATGGCCATTTTGCCATTGGCAACTTTGTTCGTGATGCCCTGTGTGCGGATCAGGTCGTGATCCGCTCTTGTGGCACCGCAGTCCGCAGTTACTTGCACGGTGCAGATTTGGCCGCCTGGCTGCTGGCGTTGCTGGTGAGCGGCAAAGCCGGCGAAGCCTACAACGTGGGCTCCGATCAGGCGATCAGCATTGCTGATCTGGCACATCGCGTTGTCGCGCGGGTGGCACCAGGAAAACAGGTGTTGATCATGGGGCGTACCGAGGGTACGGCTCCTTCGTTTTATGTACCGGATATCAGCCAGGCCCGCGGGGTGGGGCTGGATGTCTGGACCCCCCTGGATCAGTCGATCGACAGCATGGCTGTCTGGGCGAAATCCATGGGTTATGGCATTTGAATTTCAACGAGGCTGCGTGTGAGCGAGGCCGTGACAGAGGGGATGCGTGATGGATTGGGCCTCAATTGCAGGCGGTAGTTGCCAGGGTGCGCCTTGGCGAGTGGGTATCGCCGGGGTTCAACTGGGGCAGGAGCAAAAGGCATTCCTCATCAGCGATGAGCAATGGCAGAAGCTGCAGGCCCTATTTCCTCTTGGCCCGTTGCAGGCCTATGGCAACGGCAACGGCCTTGTCTTCGAACGAATCGCTGCATCGGACGTCGCCGGTCACCATGACAGTGTGCTGCTGATCGAGCTGGCTTATGCAGGTACGGGGGAGCTGACTTTATCCTCCGGTACGCGTCGCTATCTGATGCGGCTAGAGAACTCGGTGGATGACGCGCAGTTGTTCGAACAGTTCGACAGAGTATTTCTACCCGCCAAAGAGGCTTTCACAGGCCAGCACCTGGTGCGACTCAACCAGCCGCTGGAACTGCCGCTTGTTGAATTGGACCCGCGCCCTGTTTTTAAAGGCAAGGCCTGTGTGCTTGGGCGCGACGATATCGAGTTGCAGCGGGCGCACTTCGCGCTTTGCGATCATGAGCCCGAATTAGCTGATTGGTTGTCCCCTCAGTGGCAGTCTTGCCTGTTGTCGGGCACCGTGCCTGTGCATACCGCAGCCACTTCGCTGCCAGAGTGGTTTCCGCGTGATTGCTATGTAGACGGCAGTGTATTTAGCAATAGGGCAGACTTGTTCGCCTACCTGGATGGCATGGCATGGGCGGAATACGAGGCACTGGCGAGTCGCCTGCGCTCGTTTCTCATGCAGGGCAGTGCCCGGCCGGATGAGCGAATTTATCCTTACACCGTCGATTTCTGGATCAATGCGCTGACGTCGGGCATTGCGCTGGACGCCTCTGAGGTGCGTGGTGTTGCGCCGTTGCTGAGCGTCGTTATTCCGGCCTACAACTATGGTCGGTATTTGGGGCAGGCGGTACGGTCCGTATTGGATCAGGGTGTCGAGGGCATTGAAGTCCTGGTTGTGGACAATGCCTCGACGGACAACACGCAATCGGTCATGGCCGAGTTTTCGTCTGATGCGCGGGTGCGCTATATGCGCAACCGACGAAATTTCGGGGCCGGCAACAGTTCTCAGAATGGCTTTTGGGTCGCCAAGGGCAAATACATAGTCTTGTTCATGGCCGACGATTATATGAATCCCGGTCATGTCATGCGCCTGCTCCCTATTCTGGAAAGCAATGCGAAGCATGCCCTGGGTTACAGCCCAATCTGTTGGGTTGATGAGCAGGGCGATCCTGTAGAAGGGCCTAGCCACCCCGGCCATCGCAGTGAAGATTACAGTGGCGGGCGTAATGAGGTTGCGGACCTTCTGATTTACGACAGCTATATCACCCCCTCTGCGGCGATCATTCGCAGGGACGCCTTTTTCAAGGCGTGGCGCCGTGATGTCAGAATTCGTGGATCGGGTGACTGGCAGCTCATGGTTCAGCTTGGGGAGTTGTTCCCTGACTTCGTTTTCACCACCGTGCCGGGTGTGAGCTATCGCGTTCATGCGGCGCAGCACTCCCATGAGTTCTATGTTTCCTCGGCGCCGCTGGAAGGGCATACCTGTATTCTCGAGGGCGTATTCGAACGTGGCAACGAGGGGCACCTGAAAGGCTATGAGCGTGAGGTTGCTGCGCATCTCAAGCGCAGGCTGACGCTTTATCCGCACGAGCAGGGCACTGCGTTGGGCAAGCGGGTGAGGCAGCTGTGCGGGCGTCTGGAAGCCTTGGCTGAAGACGCTGAGCGAGCGATGTTCTCCATCATTGTCACCACCTTCAACCGTCCCGAACTGCTCAGGGATGCGCTGAACAGCATTGGTCGGCAGTCCTTCAAGGACTTCGAAGTCATCCTGGTCAATGACAACGGCACCCCGGTCGAATCGCTGCTGGCTGAGTACGATTTCCCTGTCACCTATATCCGCCAAGGCCGTAACCGCGGCCCAGCCGCTGCCCGTAATAGCGCCTTGCGACTAGCCCGTGGCCGGTATGTCGTCTATCTGGACGATGACGACCTGTATCTGCCTGACCACCTTGAAACATTGGCTACAGCCTTGGCTGAGCACCCCGACACAGTGGTGTATACGGATGCGGTGTTCGTTGAGGAAACGATAGCGGCGGGCAAGCGCAGCGAAGTGGCGCGTGAGCAACGCTATCCCCACGAGGCGTACTCCAGGGAGCGTTTGCTGGTTAACAACTACATCCCGGTCAACACCTTTGCCTGCCCACGTGCACTTGCCCTTGCGGTGGGTGACTTCGACGAATCGCTGGCAGGTTTGGAAGATTGGGATTTCCTCATGCGCTTGAGCGCTCGCAGCGCATTCCACCATATTCATTGCGAGACAGTGGAAGTGCGCATGCGCCGGGATGTCAGTGCACCTGCACGGCGTTCGGAACAGGCACTCAAGGATTACCCCGCGCTTTACCGCGAGTTGTATGCACGCCATTGCGACTATGGCAGCGAAGAAATCAAGCGCGGGCGCCAGCAAATGCTCGAGCATCTGGGTGGAAAGCCCAAGGCAGCGACACTGCAGGACTGGCTGGACGAACGCGTTCCGGATGCCATGCAGAGCCGTCTGATCGAACAGCGTCTGCAAGCGCATCAGGGCGGTCCGGTGATCGGGGTCATCGTGCTGGACGCTGAGGGCCGCATGGATGCATTGAATGCCTCCGTGCACAGCCTGAGTCGCGATAACTGCCTCTTTGCCACAGTGAAAATCATCGCGTTGACAGCAGGGGAGGCGCCCTCGACCGGGCTGCACAACGAACTGCATTGCCTGCGACTGACTGATGCCAGCCTGAGCGATCAGCTCAACCAGGTGGTTCAGGCAGGTGAGTTCGACTGGTTCATGCTGGTAGAGGCGGGGAGTGAGTTCACTGCGAGCGGCTTGCTGATTGCCGCGCTTGATCTGTTGGCAGCGCCAGGCTGTCGGGCAGTTTACGGTGATGAAGCGCTGCGTGCCGGTGGCGCGGAAATTGGCGCTGCGCTGCGTCCTGATCTGAACCTTGATCTGCTGCTCAGTTTGCCGGCGAGCATGTCGCGCCACTGGCTGTTCAACCGTCAGGTGTGGTTGGAGATGGGTGGCTTCCGTCAGGAGGCGGGCCAGGCTATCGAGCTGGATTACATCCTGCGCCTGATCGAGTCAGCCGGTTTCGAGGGGCTGGGACATATCAGCGAACCGTTGTTGATCAGCAATGCCCCGTCGCTGCGCGACTGCCCGGATGAGCGCGGGGTGATCCTGCGTCATTTGCATGCGCGCGGTTTTGCCCAGGCTCGCGTCGAATCTCGTTTGCCCGGGCGTTATGACCTCGACTACGGCGCCTCCAGCGACGCATCGGTCAGCATCCTGATCCTGCTCCAGGGCAACAGCCCGGAGCGGGCGCAGCGTTGCATGGAAACCATTCTGGAGAAGAGCACCCATCGCAACTACGAGGTGCTTTTGCTGGCGTCGAATGATGCCGGCCCTGCGGTGAACAGCTGGCTCGACGGCGTTGCCCAGCTCGGTGTCGATAGCATTCGTTGCATGCGTTTCCCTGCCGGGATGGCACCGTCGCGCATGCGCAACCAGGCCGCCGCGCAGGCCCGTGGTGACTTCCTGCTGTGGCTGGACGAAGGCGCTGCCGTACTCGATAGCGATTGGTTGCAGCAGATGCTCAACCACGGCATGCGCCAAGAAGTCGGCGTAGTGGGGGCCAAGCTGGTAGCGGGGGAGGCAACCATCAGCCATGCCGGTTTCGTGCTCGGCCTGAACGGACCGGTTGGCGAAGCCTTTGCCGGTCAGCCGATGGATGCCCCTGGTTACATGCAGCGCCTGCAGATCGACCAGAACTATGTCGCGGTGAGCGGCAAGTGCCTGCTGGTGAACAAAGGCCTGTTCCAGGAGCTGGGCGGTTTCGACGAGACGCCTGAGCTGCAGCGTTGGACCGATGTCGACCTGTGCCTGCGTCTGCACCGTGCCGGCTACCTGAACGTCTGGACGCCGCGTGTGCAGTTGCTGCTCAGCGAGGACGCCGCAACGCCGGCCAGCACCGAGGAAGAAGACGCCTTGTATGACCGCTGGCTGCCTGCACTGGCGCGAGATCCGTTCTACAACCCGAACTTCTCGCTGTCTTGCGCCAATGGCTTCGGCCTGGAGTGCGCCGAGCTGAGCTGGCGACCGTTGTCGTCCTGGAAGCCGCTGCCGACGATCCTGGCCCATGCGGCGGATGAGGGGGGGTGTGGCAATTACCGGGTTATCCAGCCGCTCGCTGCGCTCAAGCGCGAGGGGCTGGCCGAGGGGCAGCTGTCCTGGGCTCACCTGACGCCAGCTGAACTTGAACGCTACCAGCCGGACAGCATCGTGCTGCAGCGCCAGATCGGCGACCAGCAGATTGAGCACATGCGCCGGATGCACGCGTTTTCAGGGGCGTTCAAGGTCTTCGAGCTGGACGACTATTTGCCTAACCTGCCGCTGAAGAGCGTGCACAGGGCGGACATGCCCAAGGATATTCTGCGCGCCCTGCGCCGTGGCCTGGCGTATGTGGACCGCTTCGTCGTCTCTACGCAGCCGCTGGCCGAGGCCTTCGCTGGTCTGCATGGCGACATCCGGGTGGTGCACAACACCTTGGATGGCCGTTTCTGGAAAGGCCTCGAAGCCCAGCGCCGGCAGTCGCGCAAGCCGCGTGTCGGCTGGGCGGGTGGGGCGAGCCACTCCGGCGACCTGGAAGTGATCGCCGACGTAGTCAAGGAATTGGCCAACGAGGTGGAGTGGGTGTTCTTCGGCATGTGCCCGGATAAGCTGCGACCCTATATCCATGAGTTCCACGAGGGTGTTTCGCTTGAGAATTACCCGCAGACGCTGGCCAGAATGAATCTGGACCTGGCCCTGGCGCCCGTGGAGCAGAACCTGTTCAACGAGTGCAAGAGCAACCTGCGCCTGCTGGAGTACGGCGCCTGTGGTTTCCCGGTTATCGCCAGCGACCTGCGTTGCTACCAGGGATACAACGACTTGCCAGTGACTTTGGTGAAGAACCGTTTCCGTAGCTGGGTTGAGGCCATCCGCATGCACATCAGCGATCTGGATGCCACGGCCAAGGCGGGCGATGCACTGCGCAATGCAGTGCTGAGTGGCTGGATGCTCGAAGGCGACAACCTGAGCAATTGGCACAAGGCCTGGCTGCCGGACTGAGCCCGGCTTGAGGCCCTCGCCCTTTCCGGCGAGGGCCTGGCGGTAGGCCTGTTCCGGCCTCTTCGCGGGTAAACCCGCTCCCACATGTGAGTACTGCGCTGTACCTGTGGGAGCGGGTTTACCCGCGAAGAGGCCGGAACAGTCTCGCCAAATCCCTATCTCCGGCACGGCTATTGCTACACCGCTGGCAACATACCGTTTTTATGACGGTTAGCCACGCGAGAGAGCACGATGCCCCAGGCCGCCCACGTAACCCGAGCCCCCGATCAGCAGGGGCGGACCCCGGTCGAGCAGGACAGCCGCCAGGGTATCGAGCAAGCCTTTGCCCTGTTCAATCAGGTGTCCAGCCAGCTGAGCCAGTCCTACAGCATGCTTGAAGCCCGGGTCAGCGAACTCAAGGGCGAACTGGCCGTGGTCAGCGCCCAGCGCATCGATGAACTCAGTGAAAAGGAACGCCTGGCCAACCGCCTGCAGAACTTGCTGGACCTGTTGCCCGGCGGGGTGATCGTGATCGATGGCCAGGGCCTGGTGCGCGACGCCAACCCGGCCGCCTGCGAGCTGCTCGGCGAGCCACTGATCGGCCAGTTGTGGCGCCAGGTGATCGCCCGGAGCTTTGCCCCGCGCAAGGACGACGGCCATGAAGTCTCGCTGCGCGACGGCCGCCGCCTGTCGATCGCTACCCGCTCGCTGGATGCCGAACCCGGCCAGTTGGTGCTGCTCAATGACCTGACTGAAACCCGTCGCCTGCAAGACCAACTGGCTCGCCACGAACGCCTGTCGTCACTGGGGCGCATGGTCGCATCGCTGGCCCATCAGATCCGTACGCCGCTGTCGGCGGCCATGCTTTACGCCAGCCACTTGGCCGATAGCGAGCAAGACCTCAGCGCGCAAACCCGCCAGCGCTTCGCGGGCAGCCTGAAGGAACGGCTGCACGAGCTGGAGCACCAGGTGCGCGACATGCTGGTGTTTGCCCGTGGCGAACTGCCGCTGGGTGACAGGGTCACGCCAAAAGCGCTGTTCCAGGCCCTGCAGCAGGCGGCCCAGGTCCACGTGCAAGGGCATGCTGTGCGCTGGCAGTGCGACAGTCACCTGGGTGAGTTGCTGTGCAACCGCGACACCCTGGTCGGCGCCTTGCTCAACCTGATCGAAAACGCCCTGCAGGCCAGCCGGGAGCCGGCGCGTCTGAAGGTGCATCTGTACCGTCGCGAGCAGTCGCTGCACCTGTGCGTCAGTGATGCAGGCTGCGGTATCGACGCCGAGTTGCTGACGCGCCTGGGCGAGCCGTTCCTGACCACCAAGGCCGCTGGCACAGGGCTTGGCCTGGCGGTGGTCAAGGCCGTGGTGCGTGCCCATCAGGGGCGTTTGCAACTGCGTTCGAAGGTGGGCCGTGGTACCTGCGTGCGGGTGGAGCTGCCGTTGATCGACGGGCAACTGGCGGAGGCCTTGTGATGGCAATCAAGGTGCTGCTGGTCGAGGATGATCGCGTCCTGCGACAGGCGCTGTGCGACACCCTGGAAATCGGCGGCTTCGCCTACCAGGCCGTGGGCAGTGGCGAAGAAGCGTTGGAGGCGGTGCTCAAAGAGGTGTTCAGCCTGGTTGTCAGCGATGTGAACATGCCGGGTATGGACGGGCACCAGTTGTTGGCCAGGCTGCGCCGCCAGCAACCACAGCTGCCCGTGTTGCTGATGACTGCGCACGCTGCCGTGGAGCGGGCCGTCGAGGCGATGCGCCAGGGCGCTTCCGATTACCTGGTCAAGCCGTTCGAGCCCAAGGCGTTGCTCAACCTGGTCGAGCGCCATGCTGCCGGGCGTGTGGTTGATGATGAAGGCCCGGTGGCCTGCGAGCCGGCCAGCCGACAGTTGCTGGAGTTGGCGGCGCGGGTTGCGCGCAGCGACTCGACGGTGCTGATCTCGGGTGAGTCCGGCACTGGCAAGGAAGTGCTTGCACGCTACATCCACCGGCAGTCGCCGCGGGCGCAGGCGCCGTTCGTGGCGATCAACTGCGCGGCCATCCCCGACAACATGCTCGAGGCCACGCTGTTCGGTCATGAAAAGGGCGCCTTCACCGGCGCCATCGCTGCCCAGGCCGGAAAGTTCGAGCAGGCCGAAGGCGGCACCTTGCTGCTGGATGAAGTTTCGGAAATGCCGCTGGCGTTGCAGGCCAAACTGTTGCGCGTGTTGCAGGAGCGCGAGGTCGAACGCGTTGGCGGGCGCAAGCCCATCGCCCTGGATATCCGCATTCTCGCCACGACCAACCGTGATCTGGCGGGGGAGGTGGCGGCGGGGCGCTTCCGCGAAGACCTCTACTATCGCCTGTCGGTCTTCCCCATGGCCTGGCAGGCCCTGCGCGAGCGCCCGGCCGATATCGTGCCGCTGGCGGAGCGTCTGCTGGCGCGCCATGCCCGCAAGATGTGCCATGCCCAGGTGCGCTTGTCCGCCCAGGCGCAGGCTTGCCTGCAGGCCTATGCCTGGCCGGGTAACGTGCGTGAGCTGGACAACGCGATACAGCGCGCGCTGATTCTGCAGCAGGGCGGCGTGATCGAAGCGGCGGATTTTTGTCTGGCCGGTGCCATTCCGTTGTCACCTTCGAGCGAGGCCACTATTGCGCCATCATGCCTGGATTCAGGCGCAGAGGCGGGTGGACTGGAGGGCGACATGCGCCGCCACGAATTCCAGATGATCATCGACACCTTGCGCGCCGAGCGCGGGCGTCGCAAGGAGGCCGCCGAACGCCTGGGCATCAGCCCGCGTACGCTGCGCTACAAGCTGGCGCAGATGCGTGACGCCGGGTTCGATGTCGAGGCCAGCCTGTTCGGCTGAGGCGTAGTTTTGAATGGTTTCTGGGCTGGCTGGCACTGCTCTTGCTAGTTTCAGCCCATTCGCTGCATGAGTGTCAAAAAAATGCGGCCGCCGGAGAGAGAAGTCCATGACCCAAGGTGTTGAATTCAATCGTCTGATGCTAGACATGCGCGCCATGCAGGCCGATGCCATGTCCATGCCCAAAGCGGCTGCCGCCCCTGAGCTGGCGCCTGGGCAAAGCAGTTTTGCCGACATGCTCGGCCAGGCCATTGGCAAGGTGAGCGAGACCCAGCAGGCCTCCACTCAACTGTCCAACGCCTTCGAAATCGGCAAAAGCGGCGTCGACCTGACCGATGTGATGATCGCCTCGCAGAAGGCCTCCGTGTCGTTCCAGGCACTGACCCAAGTGCGTAACAAACTGGTGCAAGCGTACCAGGACATCATGCAGATGCCGGTTTAAGGCGAGAGTTGATTCATGGCCGAAGCAGTCGTCGATAACGCCCCCGCAAAAAGCGGTCCGCCAGCAGCCAAGCCGCCGCTGTTCGGCCTGTCGTTCCTGGAAAACATCTCGCAGATGCCCATGCTGCGTCAGATCGGCCTGCTGGTCGGCCTGGCCGCCAGCGTGGCCATCGGCTTCGCCGTGGTGCTCTGGTCGCAGCAGCCGGACTACCGGCCGCTGTACGGCAGCCTGGCGGGCATGGACACCAAGCAGGTCATGGACACCCTGGCCTCTGCCGATATCCCCTACACCGTAGAGCCGAATTCCGGCGCGCTGTTGGTCAAGGCCGACGATCTCTCCCGTGCGCGCCTGAAGCTTGCCGCCGCCGGCGTGGCGCCAAGCGACGGCAACGTCGGCTTCGAGCTGCTCGACAAGGATCAGGGCCTGGGTACCAGCCAGTTCATGGAGGCCACCCGCTACCGCCGTGGCCTTGAAGGCGAACTGGCGCGCACCGTGTCCAGCCTCAACAACGTCAAGGCTGCCCGCGTGCACCTGGCCATCCCGAAAAGCTCGGTGTTCGTGCGTGACGAGCGCAAGCCAAGCGCTTCGGTACTGGTCGAGCTGTATCCGGGGCGCGCCCTGGAAGCCGGCCAGGTAATGGCCATCGTCAACCTGGTGGCCACCAGCGTTCCGGAACTGGACAAGTCCCAGGTGACCGTGGTCGACCAGAAGGGCAACCTGCTCTCCGACCAGTTGCAGGACACCGCGCTGACCATGGCCGGCAAGCAGTTCGACTACAGTCGCCGCATGGAAGGCATGCTCACCCAGCGCGTGCACAACATCCTGCTGCCGGTGCTGGGCAACGACCGCTACAAGGCCGAAGTGTCTGCCGACATCGACTTCAGCGCCGTCGAGTCCACCTCCGAGCAGTTCAACCCTGATCAGCCGGCGCTGCGCAGCGAGCAGTCGGTCAACGAACAGCGCGCCAGCAGCCAGGGCCCGCAAGGCGTGCCGGGTGCGCTGAGCAACCAGCCGCCGGCCGGCGCCAGCGCGCCTGAGAATGCCAAAACTGCTGCAACCCCCGCCGGTGCCGTCCAGCCCGGGCAGCCGCTGGTGGATTCCAACGGCCAGCAGATCATGGACCCGGCCACCGGCCAGCCGATGCTGGCGCCGTACCCGTCCGACAAGCGCCAGCAGTCGACCAAGAACTTCGAACTGGACCGTTCCATCAGCCACACCCGTCAGCAGCAGGGTCGCCTGACCCGCCTGTCGGTAGCGGTGGTGGTAGACGACCAGGCCAAGATCGATGCCGCCAGCGGCGAGATGACCCGCACGCCCTGGGGCGCTGAAGACCTGGCGCGCTTCACCCGCCTGGTGCAGGACGCGGTGGGCTTCGATGCCAGCCGTGGCGACAGCGTCACCGTGATCAACGTGCCGTTCGCCGCCGACCGTGGCGACGAACTGGTCGACATTCCGTTCTACTCGCAGCCCTGGTTCTGGGACATCGTCAAGCAGGTGCTGGGCGTGGTGTTCATCCTGATCCTGGTGTTCGGCGTGCTGCGTCCGGTGCTCAACAACATTACCGGTGGCGGCAAGCAAGCTGCCACAGACAGCGACATGGAGCTGGGCGGCATGATCGGTCTGGATGGCGAACTGGCCAACGACCGCGTCAGCCTGGGTGGCCCGACAAGCATTCTGTTGCCGAGCCCGAGCGAGGGTTACGAGGCACAGCTCAACGCAATCAAAGGCCTGGTGGCCGAAGACCCGGGCCGTGTGGCCCAGGTCGTGAAAGAGTGGATCAACGCCGATGAGTGACAACCGAGCCGTTACCGCCAAGCTGAGCCGCGTCGACAAGGCGGCCATCCTCCTGCTGTCGCTCGGCGAGACCGACGCCGCGCAGGTCCTGCGCCACATGGGGCCAAAGGAAGTGCAGCGGGTTGGTGTGGCCATGGCGCAAATGGGCAATGTGCACCGCGAGCAGGTCGAGCAGGTGATGAGCGAGTTCGTCGAGATCGTCGGCGACCAGACCAGCCTGGGCGTGGGCTCCGACGGCTACATTCGCAAGATGCTCAACCAGGCACTGGGTGAGGACAAGGCCAACGGCCTGATCGACCGCATCCTGCTCGGGGGCAACACCAGCGGCCTGGACAGCCTCAAGTGGATGGAGCCGCGTGCCGTGGCCGACGTCATCCGCTTCGAGCACCCGCAGATCCAGGCCATCGTGGTCGCCTACCTCGACCCCGACCAGGCCGGCGAGGTGCTGAGCAACTTCGACCACAAGGTGCGCCTCGACATCGTCCTGCGCGTATCGTCGCTCAACACCGTACAGCCTGCGGCGCTCAAAGAGCTCAACCAGATTCTCGAGAAGCAGTTCTCTGGCAACTCCAACGCTGCCCGCACCACCTTGGGCGGCATCAAGCGTGCCGCCGACATCATGAACTTCCTCGACAGCTCGGTGGAAGGTGCGCTGATGGATGCGATCCGCGAGATCGACAGCGACCTGTCGGAGCAGATCGAAGACCTGATGTTCGTCTTCAACAACCTGGCCGATGTCGACGACCGCGGTATCCAGGCGCTGTTGCGCGAGGTGTCCTCGGATGTGCTGGTGGTATCGCTCAAGGGTGCCGACGAGCGGGTCAAGGACAAGGTGTTCAAGAACATGTCCAAGCGCGCCTCGGAACTGCTGCGCGACGACCTGGAGGCCAAGGGGCCGGTACGGGTCAGCGACGTGGAGACCGCGCAGAAGGAAATCCTCACCATCGCCCGACGCATGGCCGAGGCCGGCGAGATCGTGCTTGGCGGCAAGGGTGCCGAGGAAATGATCTAAGCCACCGACTGGCGCCGCCCCTGTGGGAGCGGGCTTGCCCCGCGAGGCGTCCGAGCCGGCGAAAGAGATTGCCAGGGCGGGCACAATCGCGGGTCAAGCCCGCTCCCACAGGGACCTGTTAAGGTTTTCGAGAAGCTCACAGCATGTCCACCACCGAACACCCCAGCGAACTGATCCGCGCCCGCGACCTCGAGGGCGTCGACGTCTGGGCGCTGCCCAGCTTCGACCCTGAGCCCGAACCCGAGCCTGAACCCGAGCCGGAAGTCATCGAGGAAGAGGTCGAGGAAGTGCCGCTGGAGGAAGTCCAGCCGCTCACCCTCGAAGAGCTCGAGGCCATCCGCCAGGAGGCCTACAACGAAGGCTTCGCCACCGGCGAGCGTGAAGGCTTCCACAGCACCCAGCTCAAGGTTCGTCAGGAAGCCGAAGTGGCCCTGGCCGCCAAGCTGGCCAGCCTGGAACAGCTCATGCTGCACCTGCTCGACCCGATCGCCGAGCAGGACACCCAGATCGAAAAAGGCCTGGTGCAACTGGTCGCGAACATTACCCGCCAGGTCATCGGTCGTGAATTGCGCAGTGACTCCAGCCAGGTCACCCATGTCCTGCGTGAAGCCCTCAAGCTGTTGCCGATGGGCGCTGACAACATCCGTATCCACCTCAACCCCCAGGACTTCGAACTGGCCAAGGCCCTGCGCGAGCGTCACGAAGAAAACTGGAAGCTGCTGGAAGACGAGGCCCTGCTGCCTGGCGGCTGCCGCATCGAAACGGCGCACAGCCGCATCGATGCAACCATGGAAACGCGGATCGAGAAGGCCGTGGCGCAGTTGTTCGACCAGTCCCATGACCAGTTCCTGCACCCGGCGGCGCCGGACATCGCGGTCGAACTGGATGTGCCGGCGAGTGGCAACGATGCGCCTTGAACGCACAAGCTTCGGCAAGCGCCTGGCGGGTTACAGCGATGCGGTGCGGTTGCCCGACCAGCCGGTGGTCGAAGGCCGCCTGCTGCGTATGGTCGGCCTGACGCTCGAAGCGGAAGGCTTGCGCGCGGCCGTCGGCAGCCGTTGCCTGGTGATCAACGACGACAGCTATCACCCGGTGCGGGTGGAGGCTGAAGTCATGGGTTTTGCCGGTAGCAAGGTATTCCTGATGCCGGTTGGCAGCATCGTCGGCCTCGCCCCCGGCGCGCGCGTGGTGCCGCTGGACGACGGCGGCCGCCTGCCCATGGGCATGAGCATGCTCGGGCGGGTGCTCGATGGCGCCGGGCGGGCGCTGGACGGCAAAGGCGGCATGAAGGCCGAAGACTGGGTGCCGATGGACGGGCCGGTGATCAACCCGCTCAATCGCGACCCCATCAGCCGGCCGCTGGATGTCGGCATTCGCAGTATCAATGGCCTGCTCACCGTCGGCCGCGGCCAGCGCCTGGGGCTGTTCGCCGGTACCGGTGTGGGTAAGTCGGTGCTGCTGGGGATGATGACCCGCTTCACCGAGGCCGAGATCATCGTGGTGGGGCTGATTGGTGAGCGGGGCCGCGAGGTGAAGGAGTTCATCGAGCACATCCTCGGCGAAGAGGGGCTCAAGCGCTCGGTGGTGGTGGCCTCGCCAGCGGACGATGCGCCCTTGATGCGTCTGCGCGCGGCGATGTACTGCACGCGCATCGCCGAGTACTTCCGCGACAAGGGCAAGAACGTCCTGCTGCTGATGGACTCGCTGACCCGTTTTGCCCAGGCGCAGCGCGAGATCGCCCTGGCCATCGGCGAGCCGCCGGCCACCCGTGGTTATCCGCCTTCGGTGTTCGCCAAGCTGCCCAAGCTGGTGGAGCGTGCGGGTAATGGCGAGGCCGGCGGTGGTTCGATCACTGCGTTCTACACCGTGCTCTCCGAAGGTGACGACCAGCAGGACCCGATCGCCGACTCGGCGCGCGGTGTGCTCGACGGCCACTTCGTGCTGTCCCGGCGCCTGGCCGAGGAAGGTCACTACCCGGCCATCGACATCGAAGCTTCGATCAGCCGGGTCATGCCCCAGGTGGTCGACGCCGATCACCTGCGCCAGGCGCAGAAATTCAAGCAGCTGTGGTCGCGCCTGTCGCAGAGCCGTGACCTGATCAGCGTGGGGGCCTATGTCGCCGGTGGCGATCCGGAGACGGACCTGGCCATTGCGCTGCAGCCCAAACTGGTGGACTTCCTGCGCCAGGGCCTGCAGGAGAACGTCGGCATGGCGCAGAGCCGCGACCAGCTGGGCGCGATCTTCGTGCCGCCGGCAGGCTGATAGGCCATGGCTCAGCCCGGTCGAGCAGCGCGCCTGGCGCCCGTCGTGGATATGGCCGAGGAGGCCGAGCGCAAGGCTGCCCAGCGCCTGGGGCATTTCCAGCAGCAGGTGGTACAGGCGCAGGCCAGGCTCGATGAGCTGGCGCAGTTTCGCGAGGGCTATCAGGCGCAGTGGATAACCCGGGGCGGGCAGGGGGTGGACGGCAACTGGCTGCTCAATTACCAGCGCTTCCTCGGTCAGCTGGAAACCGCCATGACCCAGCAGCGCCAGAGCCTGAATTGGCACCAGAACAACCTCAACAACGCCCGCAACATCTGGCAGCAGGCCTATGCGCGAGTCGAAGGGCTGCGCAAGTTGGTGCAGCGCTATATCGATGAGGCCCGTCGGGCGGAAGATAAGCGCGAACAGCGGCTGCTCGACGAGCTGTCCCAGCGCTTGCCGCGGCACGGGCCGCTTTAACTGCAGGCTTCAAGCGCCATTGCCGGCCAGAGCCAGGCCCTGCGCGCCACGCTTATTGTGGTTTGCAGCATGGGGCTGTGGCTGCTAAACCTTCAGGAGCCGCATTCGCCATCATCGAAGGAATCGCTCGCATGGCAGTCGAAACCGATTTTTCACAGGAAGGGAAAAAGCTGACGATCAAGGTCAAGGGTCGCTTCGATTTCGGTAAGCATCAGGAATTCAGGGATGCTTACGAGCGTCAGCGCCTGCGACCGGAGACAGTGGTCGTCGACTTGAAGGATGCCACCTATCTGGACAGTTCGGCGTTGGGCATGCTGCTGTTGCTGCGTGACCACGTGGGCGGGGACGATTCGGACATCCGAGTGGTCCATGCCAGCCCGGATGTGCGCAAGATTCTGGCCATCTCCAACTTCGACAAGCTGTTCGATATCGGTTGAGCGCGGCCATGCCTGCCGAACAGGCGTTGACCGTGCTGGTCGCCGAGGACGGTGCCGCAGATCGCATGCTGCTGGCGCAGATCGTGCGGCGCCAGGGGCATGAGGTATTCACCGCCGAAAACGGTGAGCAGGCCGTGGCGCTGTTTGCCGAGCGCCGGCCGCAACTGGTATTGCTCGATGCCTTGATGCCGGTGATGGATGGCTTCGAGGCCGCGCGCCAGATCAAGGCACTGGCCGGCGAGGCATTGGTGCCGATCATCTTCCTGACCTCGCTCAACGAAGAGCAGGCGTTGGTGCGCTGCCTGGAAGCCGGTGGCGACGATTTCATGGCCAAGCCGTACAGCGCGGTAATTCTTGCCGCCAAGATACGTGCGATGGACCGTTTGCGTCGCCTGCAGGCCACGGTCCTGGCGCAGCGTGACGAAATAGCCCGGCATCACCATTACCTGCTCAACGAGCAGCGCGTGGCCAAGGCTGTGTTCGACAAGGTCGCCCATTCCGGTTGCCTCAGCGCAGCGAACATTCGTTACCTGCAGTCACCCTACGCGCTGTTCAATGGCGACCTGTTGCTGGCGGCGTTCACCCCGTCCGGGGACATGCATGTGCTGTTGGGCGACTTCACCGGCCATGGCCTGCCGGCGGCGGTCGGCGCCATGCCCCTGGCGGAAGTGTTCTACGGCATGACCGCCAAGGGCTACGGGCTGGTCGAGACGCTGCGCGAAATGAACGCCAAGCTCAAGCGCATCCTGCCGGTGGACATGTTCTGTTGTGCGCTGCTGCTCAACCTGAGTTTTCAGCGCGGTACCGTGGAAGTGTGGAATGGCGGCATGCCCGATGGCTACCAGCTGTCCGCCCGGGGCGAGGTGCTGGCGGTGCTGCCTTCGCAGCATCTGCCGCTGGGTATCCTTGCCCCGGAGAAATTCGACGACACCACGCAGGTGATGCCCCTGGCCGTTGGCGAGCGCTTGCTGCTGCTGTCCGATGGCGTGGTCGACAGTGGTGACGGGCAGGAGCGCCTGTTCGGCGTGCAGCGGCTGCTTGAGGTGTTGGCAGCCAATCGGCAGCCGGCACACTTGCTCGATGAGGTGATGGGCGCTCTGCAGGCCTTCGGCGGGCAGTCGCGGGATGACATCAGCCTGTGCGACATTCGCATGCTGGCGCCAGACCAGGTTGTGCCGCAGGCCATGGTCTATTCCGATAGCGGGCGCTCGAGCCCGCTGGAATGGTCGTTGAATTTCGAGTTGCGCGGTGAAAGCCTGAGGCGCTTCAACCCGGTGCCTTACCTGGTGCAACTCTTGCTGGAAATCCACGGCCTGAGGCCCAGCAGCGGCAAGCTGCACAGCGTGCTCAGCGAGTTGTACTCCAACGCGCTGGAGCACGGTGTGCTGGGGCTCGACTCGCGGCTCAAGTGCGACTCGCAGGGCTTTGCCGAGTACTATCGCCAGCGCAGTCAGCGCTTGGCCGAACAGTTGCAGGGTTTCGTCGGTATCAGCCTGCGGGTGGAACCGCGCAGTGAAGGTGGTCGTCTGATGATCGAGGTCCGCGACAGTGGCGCAGGGTTCGATGTGGCCAAAGTGCTTGCCCGTTCACCGCACGAGCAGGGCTTGAGTGGCCGTGGTCTGGGCCTGGTGACCCGCCTGGGGCACCGCGCCCGGTGGCTGGAAGGCGGGCGATTGGCGCGGGTGGAGTTCGATTGGTGAGCGCGGGATTCCCCCGGGCTTGGATGCGACAAGGCTTGATCAGGGAGTGAGCAAGTGGTGGACATGCATATCGATCACAAGGTGCTGCGTGACCTGCGTGAGGTCATGGAGGGCGGCTACCTGCAGTTGCTGGAAACCTTCCTGGAAGACTCCGAGCGGCGCCTGAGCCAGTTGCACAAGGCCAAGGATGCCGCCGAGCTGGGCTTGGCGGCGCACAGCTTCAAGGGCAGCAGCAGCAACATGGGGGCTGTCGAGTTGGCGCGGCTTTGCCAGCAACTGGAGGAGCGCGCACGGCAGGTTCCGTTGTATGGCATAGAAGACCTGATCAACCGTATCGACCAGGAGTATCAGGCCGTCGAGCTGTTCTATCGCAGTGAAAGCCAACGCATTTCAACTGACTGAGGGTGTCCTGGCGCGAGTTTTGCCTGTCTTTGCCCATTCGATTTTTTGAGTTTCGGCGCGGAGACCTTTTTTATGCCTGTCGCACCCAATCCATTGTTGCAAACTGGCCTTGCGAGCAGCGCCTCGCGCCCGGCCGCCAATGTGGCGGACAAATCGCCGAAGGCGGCGGATGGCCGTGGTGCCGGCTTCGATCAGGTGATGTCCAGGCAGGGCCGCGACAGCGTGCCAGCCCGTGACGACAAGGCCAGCCAAGGCCCTGCGCAAGCAACCGCCAGCAAAAAGCCGGAGGCGGTTGCCGGCGGCAAGAAAGAGGCTGGCGCCTCGAAAGACCTTGCCGATGACGGCAATAACTTGCCAGCGGCCCTGCCTGATGGCAGCGCGACAGCTGATAGCACTGCCACCGCTGATACGACGATCATCGATGCTAGCCTGGTCGCAGGCCAGGTCACCGATGCCCAGACGGGTGCCCAATTGATCCAGGCCCAGGCCGAGGTGGTCGCGCCGGTGTTGCAGGCAGCCATGCAGCCATCACAGCAGCCAGCGCCGCCCGTGACCGAGGCAAAGGCATCGGCACCGGTTGCCGAGTTCGACCCTGATGCCGACCCGCTCGCCGACATGCCGGCCCTGCGCCTGGCGCTGGAACAGAGCGCCAAGGCCCAGGGAACGACTTCGGCCCATGCCAGCAGTGCACGCGCCGAGACGAGTCAGCAACCTGCCGAGCCTGACCCGATTGCCGTCAATACCTTGGCGAATGTGGTCGGCAAGGCGCAGGCCGAGCCTGGCCATGCCGAGCAGGGCGACAAGGCATTCGCCGGGCTGCTTGATAGTGGCCTCAAGGACCTCAAGGGCGCCAGCAGCGACACGCGGGTGGATGACTTTGCCGATCGCCTGGCCAACCTCACCCAGGCCGTCACCGCCAAGACCGCCAATGCCGTGCCGGTAACCCCCAGCCCGCTGCAACAGCCGCTGGCGATGAACCAGGGCGCCTGGACCGAGGGCCTGGTGAACCGCGTCATGTACCTGTCCAGCCAGAACCTCAAGTCGGCGGATATCCAGCTTGAGCCCGCCGAACTTGGCCGCCTCGACATCCGGGTCAATGTGGCGGCGGACCAGCCCACGCAGATCCACTTCGTCAGTGGCCATGCCGGCGTGCGCGAAGCCCTCGACAGCCAGGTCCATCGCCTGCGTGAACTGTTCACCCAGCAGGGCCTGGCCCAGCCTGACGTGAGTGTCGCCGACCAGTCCCGTGGCCAGCAGCAACAGCAGGCCCAGCAGGACGCTTCGAACCTGTCCGGCGTGGCGGCCCGCCGTGCCGCTGCCGCGGGCGAGGGTGGCGAGCTGGCTGATGCCGGCCAGCCGGTGGAGCAGCAGGTAGTGGTGGGCGACAGCGCGGTCGACTACTACGCCTGATGTTTCGCGCCCCTGCAGGAACGGCCTTTTCGCGGCACAAGGCCGCTCCTGCAGCGACCGCACGGCTCAGGAGCAGACCTTCCTGACAAATCTGGCATAACACTTGCTCAAGCCACGTCATCCTTCTTTGAAACCTCGATGGACGACGGATTATTGGCATGGCGAAGAGCGACGCAGTGAAAGACCCCGCCACTAAAGGCAAACTCAAGCTGATCCTGCTGCTGGTGCTGGCCCTGCTGCTGGCAGTCGGCCTGTCGGTGGGCGCCACCTGGTTCTTCATGCACAAGGGCGAATCCGCTCCGGCGCCGGACCCAGCCCTGGCCAACGTCAAGCCGGCGGCGATCTACGAGCCGCTGGCGCCGGCCTTCGTGGTCAACTTCAACCAGAACGGCCGCCAGCGCTACATGCAGGTGAGCATCACCATGCAGGGCCGCAGCCAGGCCGATCTGGACGCGCTCAAGGTGCACATGCCGGTGATCCGCAACAACCTGGTCATGATGTTCTCCGGGCAGGGTTTCGACACCCTCGCCAGCAGCCCGGTAGGCCAGGAGATGCTGCGCCAGAAAGCCACCGCGGTGGTTCAGGAAGTGGCGCAGAAAGAAGTCGGCAGGCCGGTCGTCGACCAGCTGTTGTTCACCAATTTCGTATTGCAGTAGGAGCACATAGATGGCCGTGCAGGACCTGCTGTCCCAGGATGAGATCGACGCCCTGCTGCATGGGGTGGACGATGGTCTGGTACAAACCGAAAGTGCCGGCGAGCCCGGCAGCATCAAGAGCTACGACCTGACCAGTCAGGACCGTATCGTCCGGGGGCGCATGCCGACCCTGGAAATGATCAACGAACGTTTCGCCCGCTATACCCGCATCAGCATGTTCAACCTGCTGCGCCGCTCCGCCGACGTGGCGGTGGGTGGCGTGCAGGTCATGAAGTTCGGCGAGTACGTGCATTCGCTGTACGTGCCCACCAGCCTCAACCTGGTCAAGATCAAGCCGTTGCGCGGTACCGCGCTGTTCATCCTCGACGCCAAGCTGGTGTTCAAGCTGGTGGACAACTTCTTCGGCGGCGACGGCCGCCACGCCAAGATCGAGGGCCGTGAGTTCACCCCCACCGAGCTGCGCGTGGTGCGCATGGTGCTGGACCAGTGCTTCATCGACCTCAAGGAAGCCTGGCAGGCGATCATGCCGGTCAACTTCGAGTACATCAACTCCGAGGTCAACCCGGCCATGGCCAACATCGTCGGCCCCAGCGAGGCGGTGGTGGTATCGACCTTCCACATCGAACTGGACGGCGGCGGCGGCGACCTGCACGTGACCATGCCGTACTCGATGATCGAGCCGGTGCGCGAGATGCTCGACGCCGGTTTCCAGTCCGACCTGGACGACCAGGACGAACGCTGGGTCAAGGCCCTGCGCGAGGACGTACTGGACGTGGCCGTGCCGGTGTCGGCCACCGTTGCCCGGCGCCAGCTCAAGCTGCGCGACATCCTGCACATGCAGCCTGGCGATGTGATTCCGGTGGAGCTGCCGGAGCATCTGGTGTTGCGCGCCAATGGCGTGCCAGCGTTCAAGGCGCGGTTGGGTTCGCACAAAGGCACCCTGTCGCTGCAGATCATCGACCCGATCGAGCGCCGCTGACGGCGGGCCGGTCGCTTTAAACGTATTGAAAGGTTGTCGAGGAAATCATGGCTAACGAAAACGAGATCAACTCCCCAGAGGAACAGGCGCTGGCCGATGAGTGGGCTGCAGCGCTCGAGGAAACCGGCGATGCCGGCCAGGCGGACATCGATGCACTGCTCGGTGGCGACAGCGGCGCCAGCAACCGCCTGCCGATGGAAGAGTTCGCAAGCTCGCCCAAGCCCAACGAGAACGTCAGCCTCGAAGGCCCGAACCTGGACGTGATCCTGGACATCCCGGTGAGCATCTCCATGGAAGTGGGCAGCACCGAGATCAACATCCGCAACCTGCTGCAGCTCAACCAGGGCTCGGTGATCGAGCTCGACCGCCTGGCTGGCGAGCCGCTGGACGTGCTGGTCAACGGCACCCTGATCGCCCACGGCGAGGTGGTGGTGGTCAACGAGAAGTTCGGCATCCGCCTGACCGACGTGATCAGCCCCAGCGAACGTATCAAGAAGCTGCGCTGAGTGAAGGGCATGGTGCGGGCCGTTTCGGCCCTGGCGGCGCTGCTGGCCAGTGAAGCGGTGATCGCCGCCGGCGAAACGGCTGCGCCGCCCACTGCGGTACCGGGCGGCCTGGGGGCGCAATTGGCGCAGATGGTCTTCGGCCTGCTGCTGGTGGTGGGCCTGATCTTCTTCCTGGCCTGGCTGCTGCGGCGCATGCAAGGCAGCGCGCAGCGCGGTGCCCAGGTGATCGAGATCGTCGGCAGCCGTGCCATCGGCCCGCGCGACCGGTTGCTGCTGGTGCAGGTCGGCAAGGAGCAGATTCTCATCGGCCATACGCCGGGCAGTATCGAAGCCCTGCATGTCATGGCCGAGCCTGTCGAGGTGCCCGCAGCGGCACGCCAGGCCACGCCGGAGTTCGCCCAGCGGCTGCTCGAGCTGATGGGCAAGGATCAGAAGGACAAGAAGTGATGATGGGCGCCCTGCGCATGCTGTTCACCCTGGCGCTGCTGCTGGCTGCGCCATTGGCCCTGGCCGCCGACCCTTTGTCGATACCGGCCATCACCCTGTCCAGCGGGGCGGACGGGCAGCAGGAGTACTCGGTCAGCCTGCAGATCCTGCTGATCATGACGGCGCTGAGCTTCATCCCGGCGTTCGTCATCCTGATGACCAGCTTCACCCGCATCATTATCGTCTTCTCCATCCTGCGTCAGGCGCTGGGCCTGCAGCAGACCCCGTCCAACCAGGTGCTCACCGGCATGGCGCTGTTCCTGACCATGTTCATCATGGCGCCGGTGTTCGACCGGGTGAACAAGGACGCCCTGCAGCCGTACCTGGCCGAGCAGATGACCGCCCAGCAGGCGATCGACAAGGCCCAGGGGCCGCTTAAGGACTTCATGCTGGCGCAAACCCGGCAAAGCGACCTCGACCTGTTCATGCGCCTGTCCAAGCGCACCGATATCGCCGGCCCCGACCAGGTGCCGCTGACCATCCTGGTCCCGGCCTTCGTCACCTCGGAGCTCAAGACCGCGTTCCAGATCGGCTTCATGATCTTCATCCCGTTCCTGATCATCGACATGGTGGTCGCCAGTGTGCTGATGGCCATGGGTATGATGATGCTGTCGCCACTGATCATTTCGCTGCCGTTCAAGATCATGCTGTTCGTGCTGGTCGATGGTTGGGCGCTGATCATGGGTACCCTGGCCGGCAGTTTCGGCGGTGTCTGACACCCACAAGGAGAGCCTGACATGACGCCAGAAGTCGCAGTCGACCTGTTCCGTGACGCGTTGTGGCTGACCACGCTGATGGTGGCGGTGCTGGTGGTGCCGAGCCTGCTGGTCGGCCTGGTGGTGGCGATGTTCCAGGCCGCCACCCAGATCAACGAACAGACCCTGAGCTTCCTGCCACGCCTGCTGGTGATGCTGATCACGCTGATCGTCGCCGGGCCCTGGCTGGTGCAAAAGTTCATGGAATACATCACCGGGCTGTACACCAACATCCCGCACCTGATCGGTTGACGCCGCCATGCTGGAGTTGACCAACGCGCAGATCGGCACCTGGGTCGCCACCTTCATCCTGCCGCTGTTCAGGGTGACGGCGGTGCTGATGACCATGCCGATCTTCGGCACCAAGATGCTGCCGGCCCGGGTTCGCCTTTACGCAGCCGTGGCAATCACCGTGGTGATCGTGCCGGGCCTGCCGCCCATCCCCGAGTTCGAACCGCTGAGCCTGCGGGGCCTGCTGCTGTGCGCCGAGCAGGTCATCGTCGGGGCGTTGTTCGGTTTCTCCTTGCAGCTGTTGTTCCAGGCCTTCGTGATTGCCGGGCAGATCGTCGCGGTGCAGATGGGCATGGCCTTCGCGTCGATGGTCGACCCGGCCAACGGCGTCAACGTCACGGTGATCAGCCAGTTCCTGACCATGCTGGTGAGCGTGCTGTTCCTGTTGATGAACGGGCATCTGGTGGTGTTCGAGGTGCTGACCGAGAGTTTCACCACGCTGCCGGTGGGCAGCGCCCTGGTGGTCAATCACTTCTGGGAGATGGCCGGGCGCCTGAGCTGGGTGATGGGCGCCGCATTGCTGCTGATCCTGCCGGCGATCGCCGCGTTGCTGGTGGTCAACATCGCCTTCGGCGTGATGACCCGTGCCGCGCCCCAGTTGAACATCTTTTCCATCGGTTTCCCGCTCACCCTGGTGCTGGGCATGGGGATCTTCTGGGTCGGCCTGGCCGACATTCTTTCTCACTACCAGGCACTGGCCAGCGAAGCGCTGCAGTGGCTGCGTGAACTGGCACGGGCGCGCTGAGCATGGCCGAAAGCGAGAGCGGGCAGGACAAGACAGAGGAACCCACCGAAAAGCGCAAAAAAGACGCGCGGGAAAAAGGTGAGATCGCCCGTTCCAAGGAGCTGAACACGGTTGCCGTGACCCTGGCGGGAGCGGGCGGCATTCTGGCCTTCGGCGGCAGTCTGGCAGAAAGCCTGATGGACCTGATGCGCATGAACTTCACCCTGACCCGTGAAGTGATCGTGGATGAGCGCAGCATGGGGGCGTTCCTGCTGGCGTCGGGCAAGATGGCCATCTGGTCGGTGCAGCCGATCCTGATCCTGCTGTTCGTCATTTCGTTCGTCGCGCCCATCGCCCTGGGCGGTTTCCTGTTCTCCGGCAGCCTGATGCAACCCAAGTTCAGCCGCTTGAACCCGCTGTCGGGGATCAAGCGCATGTTCTCGATGAATTCGCTGACCGAGCTGCTCAAGGCCCTTGCCAAGTTCATCATGATCCTGGTGGTGGCGCTGGTGGTGCTGGTCAGTGACCGTGAAGCGCTGCTGGCCATCGGCAAGATGCCGATGGAGCTGGCGATCATCCAGGCGCTCCAGGTGGTCGGTTGGAGTGCCTTGTGGATGGCTGCGGGGTTGCTGCTGATCGCTGGGCTCGACGTGCCGTACCAGCTTTGGCAGTCGCACAAGAAGCTGAAGATGACCAAGCAGGAAGTGACCGACGAGTACAAGAACTCCGAGGGCAAGCCCGAGGTCAAGCAGCGCATACGCCAGCTGCAGCGCGAGATGTCGCAGCGGCGCATGATGGCGGCGGTGCCCGATGCCGACGTGATCATCACCAACCCGACCCACTATGCCGTGGCCTTGCAGTACGACCCGGAAAAAGGCAGTTCGGCGCCGCTGCTGCTGGCCAAGGGCACAGACTTCATGGCCTTGAAGATTCGCGAGATCGGCGTCGAGCACAAGGTGCAGATCCTCGAATCGCCGGCCCTGGCGCGGGCAATCTACTACTCCACGGAAATCGAGCAGGAAATCCCCGCCGGCTTGTACATGGCGGTGGCGCAGGTGCTGGCGTACGTGTTCCAGATCCGCCAGTACCGCGCCGGCAGGGGCAAGCCGCCGGAACCATTGAAGAAGGACCTGCCCATCCCCGACGACCTGTGGCGCGACAGCTGAGCCTGCTCAGTTCTTGGTGCGCGAGTGCCGCCAGCCTTGATCGAAGAAGGCGGCGACCACCACCAATACACCGGCCACTGCAAGCATCAGCGCCACGCCATCCGTCGAGTGAGTGGCCGAGCTTGCCACCAGCGCCAGCCCGCCCAGCGGGGCCAGGCCACCCGCTACTGCGGTACCGACCTCACGCCCGGTGCCAAAACCCGAAGAGCGCGTCCGGGTCGGGAACTGGCGGCTGAGGAACGAGCCCTGGGGGGCGAACATCATCGGCGCCAGGATGCCGGTGCCGACGGCGATGGCCACATAGATCAGCATCGGCTCGCCAGTCGACAGCAAGCGCAGGAAGGGGTAGGCGAACAGCGCCGACAGCAGCCCGCCGAGCATCAGCACGGTCTTGCTGCTCCACTTGTCACACAGCCAGCCGAAGAACGGCACGGCAAAGATCGCCACCAGGCTGGCCAGGGTCACCGACAGGGAAGTGACGTGCGCCTCGACGCCCTTGAACTGGGTGAGATAGGCCAGCGAGAACGTCTTGAAGATGTAGCTCAGCGCGTTGTAGCCGATAGCGACGAAGAACACCACGGCCAGGCCCTTGAGGTCGTTCTTGAACAGCAGTTTCAGGGGCGAGACTTTGGGTTTGTCATCGGCGTGGTCGAGTTCCTTGAAGTCCGGGGTCTCGGGGATGCTCTTGCGCACCCACAGGCCTACCGCCACCAGGGCGATGCTGGCGATGAAGGGGATGCGCCAGCCGCCGGCAAGCAGGAATTCATTGCCGTTCATGGTCAGCAGGTAGACGGTCAGCGACGACAGCAACAGGCCCAGGTTCAGCCCCAGCGCCGGCCAGGCGCCCTGGCTGCCGCGCTTGCCTTCGCTGGCATGTTCATAGGAGGTCACCGCCGCACCGGACAGTTCGGCGCCGGCGCCCAGGCCCTGGATGATGCGGATCACCACCAGCAGGATCGGTGCCCAGATACCGATGGTGGCGTAGCCGGGGATCAGGCCGATGAGCATGGTGCACACGCCCATCATGCAGAAGGTGATCACCAGCACGTGTTTACGCCCGAAGCGGTCGCCCAGGTAGCCGAACAGCACGCCGCCGAAGGGGCGGGCGATGAAGCCGATGGCGAAGGTGGAGAACGCCAGCAGTGAGGCCACCGCCGGGTTGCTCGGGTCGAAGAAGATCTTCGAAAAGACGATCGCCGCCATGGTGGCGTACAGATAAAAGTCGTACCACTCCAGCATCGAGCCGAAGATGGTCGCCGCTGCCACCTTGCGCAGGCGTTTGCGTTGCTGTGCGGGTGTCTCGCTTGCGGCCGGGGCCGCCTCGTGTACCGACATGGGGTTTCCTTATTGTCTTTGTAATGGGGGTGCAGCGGTGAATCAGTGGGCCTTGAGGATCTTCTCGGCGATCATCTGGCCAATCGGGATGGCCGAGGTGGCAGCCGGCGACGGGGCATTGCAGACATGCACCATGCGCGGGGTCTCGGCGAACAGGAAGTCATGCACCAGGGTGCCGTCGCGCATCACGGCCTGGGCGCGGATGCCGGCTTCATAGGGCAGCAGGTCTTCGACCTGCAGGGACGGGCAATACTTGCGGCACTGTTCCAGGTAGCCACGCTTGAACAGCGAGTTCTTCATCTCGGCGGTGCCGGAACCGAGGTTGTTCCAGATGGTTTTCCAGAACCCCGGGAAGCGCGCGTACTCCGCGACATCGCGCCAGTTCACCGAGAACTTTTGGTAGTTCTCCCGGCCAAAACCCAGCACCGCGTTGGGGCCGACGGTGACACTGCCATCGATCATTCGCGTCAGGTGCACCCCCAGGAACGGCAGCTCCGGGTCGGGGATCGGGTAGATCAGGTGGTTGACGATCTGGTTCTTGCTCGCCGGCAAGCGGTAGTACTCGCCGCGGAAGGGGATGATCTGGTGATCGATCTTCACCCCGGCCAGGCGTGCCAGGCGGTCGGACTGCAGGCCGGCGCAGGCCACCAGTTGGCGGGCGTGCCAGGTATTGCCGTCGCTGCTGATGCTGACGTGCTCGGCATGCTCCTGGATCGCGCGCACCGGGGTGGACAGGTGCAGCTCGCCACCGGCCTGGCGAATCACCTTGGCCATGGCATTGCACACCTGCTTGTAATCGACGATGCCGGTGGCGTCGAGGAACAGCGCACCTTTGCCGACGATGTTCGGCTCACGCTGGCGCAGCTCGGCGGCGTCCAGGCGTTCCACCTTCAAGCCGTTCTGTTGCGAACGCTCGTAGAGCGCCTGCATGCGCTGCATTTCCAGGTCGTTGGAGGCTACCAGCAGCTTGCCGCAGACTTCGAAGGCGATGCCGTGCTCGCGGCAAAAGTCTTTGGTGGCCTGGGCGCCGCGTTTGCACAGGTCAGCCTTGAGGCTGCCGGGGGCGTAGTAGATGCCTGCGTGGATCACGCCACTGTTGTGGCCTGTCTGGTGACGGCCGAGGCTGGCTTCCTTTTCCAGGATCAGCAGTGAGGCCCCTGGGCGCTGTTGCAGCAGGGCCATGGCGGTAGCGAGGCCGACGATGCCGCCGCCGATGATGCAGTAGTCGTAAGTCATGCAGGATTACCTTGGTGTTCTTGTCGGTGGATCTGCTTATCAGGTTGTCAGACTAAGTAGTGCGCGAGAAAACCTCGCGGGAATGCGATGAGGTTCTCCGGGTTCAGTCGAGGGTGGGTAGGTCGAGTTTCAGGCGCTTGGCCGAAGCCCGCAGGTGTGCTTCGGCACAAGCGGCGGCGGCTTGGCGGTCGCCAGCGTAGATGGCTTGGTACAGTGCCCGGTGCTCGCTTAGAGCATCGGCCGAACCGCCTATCGAGTGGGCGGCGGAGTTTTCCCAGGCGGTGCGACGCGCGGCGGCCAGCTGGCCCCCGAGAAAATCATGGAAGGCCACGAAGTAGTCATTCTTGCTGGCCTCGGCGATGGCGCGATGGAAGGCCACGTCGGCGGCAGAGGCGGTAGCGAAGTCGCTGCGCTGGTCTTCCATGGTGCCCAGGGCGAAGGCCATGCGATTCAGGTCATCGGCATCACGGCGGCGCGCGGCAATGGCGGCGGCCTGGGTTTCTATCCACAGGCGCATCTCGAACATCTGCACCAGGTCCGGTTTGCGCCCTTGGCTGTCGGGGAAGCGGAATACCGTGCCGTGCGGCGTCTGCGAGATATACGAGCCGAGCCCGCGGCGGGCGATCAGCACGCCATCGGCCTTGAGCTGTGCCACGGCCTCACGCACCACCGAGCGGCTGACGTTCAGCTGTTCAGCCAGTTGCTGTTCGGTGGGCAGGCGCGATTCGGCGGCCAGGCGGCCGGCATCGATCTCGCCGCGGATGGCGCTGACGACCCGTTCGACCAGGGTGTCGGGGCGCTGGAGTTCTAGCATGGAGGGGGAGCCAATTGATCAGGTTGTCAGACAATGCCCGTTCCGAGGGTCCCCTGTCAACGGAGGCGCTGCTGGCAAAGTCGCCTGTTGCAGCCTCTTCGCGGGTAAACCCGCTCCCACAGGTGCAGTGCCGCCCTCGGGGCTTGCAGTGAACCTGTGGGAGCGGGTTTACCCGCGAAGAGGTCGGCGAACCACCTTCACAGTTCGTTGTTGAATGTCCCGGTACCTTCAAGGATGTTGCGCAATGTCAGCGCCACTTCCTCCATATCACTGCCTTGCGAAGTCAGGATGATCTCCAGCGCTTCATCGCCCTTGAGCGCATCTCGGTCCCCCGCAGCCACCTCGATCAGCAAGCGTTCGGCACTCAGCGTCACCTTCAGCCCGTCCAGGGTCGACGGCTCGTCATCCAGGGTCAGGTCGACGGTGTCCTCGTCCGGGTAGCGGGTCAGCAGGAACATCTGGCCCTTGTCGCTGTGGCAGCACAGGGTCGCCATGTTGTCTTCCTCGTCGTCACAAGGGGTGGCGAAGAGCAGGGCGGTTTTCAATTGCATGGGCGGCTCGGGTCGGTAGTCAAAGGCGCAAGCTTCAGCTTCAAGGTTCGGCAGGTCAAGCGCGGCGGCGCAAATCTCGGATTTTGCCGATTGCGGCGCGAAGCTTGCAGCCCGAGGCTTGCTGCCGGTCATTGACCGAATATGTCGCAGCGCTGCAAGCCGGAGTGACCGTTCAGTCGTTAAGCTCCCCAGTCGATGGGTTCCCGTAAAGGCACAGCCACCGGGCAGTCGCTTTTGCAGGTACCCAACGCTTCCGTCTTGCCACGGGTTGGCTATGGTTGATCCGTACAAGGCGCACGCACGCGACGCTTCACCTATAAAAGCCCAAGCGGAGTACCACAGATGGCGTTCTTCACCGCAGCCAGCAAAGCCGACTTCCAGCATCAACTGCAAGCGGCCCTGGCGCAGCACATCAGCGAACAGTCCCTGCCACAAGTTGCACTGTTCGCCGACCAGTTCTTCGGCATCATCTCTCTGGACGAACTCACTCAGCGGCGGCTTTCCGACCTCGCCGGCTGCACGCTTTCCGCCTGGCGCATCATCGAGCGCTTCGACCCCGAACACCCGCAGGTGCGGGTCTACAACCCTGATTACGAACGCCACGGCTGGCAATCCACCCACACCGTGGTCGAGGTGCTGCACCACGACCTGCCGTTCCTGGTCGACTCGGTGCGTACCGAACTCAACCGCCGCGGCTACAGCATCCACACCCTGCAGACCACCGTGCTCAGCGCACGCCGAGGCAGCAAGGGCGAACTGGTCGAACTGCTGCCCAAGGGCACCCAGGGCGAGGGCGTCAGCCACGAATCGCTGATGTACCTGGAGATCGACCGCTGCTCCAACAGCGCTGAGCTCACGACCTTGACCAAGGAGCTGGAGCAGGTGCTGGCCGAAGTGCGCGGCGTGGTCGCCGACTTCGAGCCGATGAAGGCCAAGATCCATGAACTGCTGGCACTGGTCGAACAGAACGCCTTTGGCCCGGAGCAGAACGACAAGGCAGAGGTGAAGAGCTTCCTGTCGTGGCTGCTGGACAACCATTTCACCTTCCTCGGCTATGAAGAGTTCACCGTCCAGGCCGATGCCGACGGTGGCCATCTGGTCTACGACGATGCCTCCTTCCTCGGCCTGACCCGCCTGTTGCGTGCCGGCCTGGGTGCCGATGACCTGCGCATCGAGGACTACGCCGTCGCCTACCTGCGCGAGCCCCGCCTGCTGTCGTTCGCCAAGGCCTCGCAACCGAGCCGCGTGCACCGCCCGGCCTACCCGGACTACGTGTCGATCCGCCAGATCGACGCAGACGGCAATGTGCTCAAGGAATGCCGCTTCATGGGCCTGTACACCTCGTCGGTGTACGGCGAGAGCGTGCATACCATCCCTTACATTCGCGGCAAGGTGGCCGAAGTCGAGCGCCGCTCGCACTTCGACCCCAAGGCCCACCTGGGCAAGGAGCTGGCGCAGGTACTCGAAGTGCTGCCGCGCGACGACCTGTTCCAGACCCCGGTCGACGAGCTGTTCAGCACCGCCATGTCGATCGTGCAGATCCAGGAGCGCAACAAGATCCGCGTGTTCCTGCGCAAGGACCCGTACGGCCGCTTCTGCTACTGCCTGGCCTACGTGCCCCGCGAGATCTACTCCACCGAAGTGCGGCAGAAGATCCAGCAGGTGCTGATGGAGCGCCTGAAGGCCACCGACTGCGAATTCTGGACCTTCTTCTCCGAATCGGTGCTGGCCCGCGTGCAGTTGATCCTGCGCGTCGACCCGAAGAACCGCATCGATATCGACCTGCAGCAGCTGGAAAACGAAGTGATCCAGGCTTGCCGCTCGTGGCATGACGATTACTCGGCGCTGGTGGTGGAAAACTTCGGCGAAGCCCAGGGCACCAACATCCTCGATGAGTTCCCGAAAGGCTTCCCGGCCGGCTACCGCGAGCGCTTCGCCGCCCATTCGGCGGTGGTCGACATGCAGCACGTGCTGAACCTGTCGGAACAAAAACCGCTGGCCATGAGCTTCTACCAGCCGCTCACGCAACTCGGTGAACGCACGCTGCACTGCAAGCTGTACCACGCCGATACGCCGCTGGCGCTGTCGGACGTGCTGCCGATCCTGGAAAACCTCGGCCTGCGCGTGCTCGGCGAGTTCCCTTACCGCCTGCGCCATGCCAGCGGCCGTGAGTTCTGGATCCACGACTTCGCCTTCACCTACAGCGAAGGCCTGAACCTGGATATCCAGCAGCTCAACGACACCTTCCAGGACGCCTTCGTCCACATCGTCAAGGGCGACGCCGAGAACGACGCCTTCAACCGCCTGGTGCTGACCGCCGGCCTGCCGTGGCGCGACGTGGCACTGCTGCGCGCCTATGCCCGCTACCTGAAGCAGATCCGCCTGGGCTTCGACCTGGGTTACATCGCCAGCACCCTGAACAACCACACCGACATCGCCCGCGAGCTGACCCGGTTGTTCAAGACCCGTTTCTACCTGGCGCGCAAGCTCACCCAGGAAGACCTCGACGACAAGCAGCTGCGCCTGGAGCAGGCGATCCTCACCGCCCTGGACGACGTGCAGGTGCTCAACGAGGACCGCATCCTGCGGCGCTACCTGGACCTGATCAAGGCCACCCTGCGCACCAACTTCTACCAGCCGGACGCCAACGGCCAGAACAAGTCGTACTTCAGCTTCAAGTTCAACCCCAAGCTGATCCCCGAGCTGCCCAAGCCGGTACCGAAATTCGAGATCTTCGTTTATTCGCCGCGGGTCGAGGGCGTGCACCTGCGTTTCGGCAACGTTGCCCGTGGCGGCCTGCGCTGGTCGGACCGCGAAGAAGACTTCCGCACTGAAGTACTGGGCCTGGTCAAGGCCCAGCAGGTGAAGAACTCGGTGATCGTGCCGGTGGGCGCCAAGGGCGGCTTCCTGCCGCGCCGCCTGCCGCTGGGCGGCAGCCGTGACGAGATCGCCGCCGAGGGCGTGGCGTGCTACCGCATCTTCATCTCCGGCCTGCTCGACATCACCGACAACCTCAAGGACGGTGGCGTGGTGCCGCCTGCGAACGTGGTGCGTCACGATGACGACGACCCGTACCTGGTGGTCGCCGCGGACAAAGGCACCGCGACCTTCTCCGACATCGCCAACGGCATCGCCATCGACTACGGCTTCTGGCTGGGCGATGCGTTCGCCTCGGGCGGCTCGGCCGGTTATGACCACAAGAAGATGGGCATCACTGCCCGTGGCGCGTGGGTGGGCGTGCAGCGCCACTTCCGCGAGCGCGGCATCAACGTGCAGGAAGACCCGATCACCGTGGTGGGTGTGGGCGACATGGCCGGTGACGTGTTCGGCAACGGCCTGCTGATGTCGGAAAAACTGCAGCTGGTGGCCGCGTTCAACCACCTGCACATCTTCATCGACCCGAACCCGGACCCGGCCACCAGCTTCGTCGAGCGCAAGCGCCTGTTCGACCTGCCGCGCTCGGCCTGGAGCGACTACGACACCAGCATCATGTCCGAAGGCGGCGGGATCTTCCCGCGCAGTGCCAAGAGCATCGCCATCAGCCCGCAGATGAAGGAACGCTTCGCCATCGAAGCCGACCGCCTGACCCCGACCGAGCTGTTGCACGCCCTGCTGCAGGCGCCGGTCGACCTGCTGTGGAACGGTGGTATCGGCACCTACGTCAAGGCCAGCAGCGAAAGCCACGCCGATGTCGGCGACAAGGCCAACGATGCCCTGCGCGTCAACGGCAACGAGCTGCGCTGCAAGGTGGTGGGCGAGGGCGGCAACCTGGGCATGACCCAGCTGGGCCGTGTCGAGTTCGGCCTCAATGGCGGCGCCACCAATACCGACTTCATCGACAACGCCGGTGGTGTGGACTGCTCCGACCACGAGGTCAACATCAAGATCCTGCTCAATGAAGTGGTGCAGGCCGGCGACATGACCGAGAAGCAGCGTAACCAGCTGCTTGGCAGCATGACCGACGAAGTGGCCGGGCTGGTGCTGGGCAACAACTACAAGCAGACGCAAGCGCTGTCGCTGGCCGCGCGCCGCGCCCGCGAGCGGATTGCCGAGTACAAGCGCCTGATGGCCGACCTCGAGGCCCGTGGCAAGCTGGACCGCGCCATCGAGTTCCTGCCGAGTGAAGAGCAGTTGGCCGAGCGCCTGGCCGCAGGCCAGGGCCTGACCCGCGCCGAGCTGTCGGTGCTGATCTCGTACAGCAAGATCGACCTCAAGGAGCAACTGCTCAAGTCGCTGGTGCCGGACGACGACTACCTCACCCGCGACATGGAGACTGCTTTCCCGCCGTCGCTGGTGACCAAGTACGCCGACTCCATGCGTGGCCACCGCCTGAAACGCGAGATCGTCAGCACCCAGATCGCCAACGACCTGGTCAACAACATGGGCATCACCTTCGTGCAGCGCCTGAAGGAGTCCACCGGCATGAGCCCGGCCAACGTGGCCGGCGCCTACGTGATCGTGCGCGATATCTTCCACCTGCCGCACTGGTTCCGTCAGATCGAGGCCCTCGACTACCAGGTGCCGGCCGAGATCCAGCTGACCCTGATGGACGAGCTGATGCGCCTGGGCCGCCGCGCCACCCGCTGGTTCCTGCGTAGCCGGCGCAACGAGCAGGACGCTGGCCGTGACGTCGCCCACTTCGGGCCGAAGATCGCCCAGCTTGGGCTCAAGCTCGACGAACTGCTCGAAGGCCCGACCCGCGAGCGTTGGATGGTGCGCTACCAGGGCTTCGTCGAAGCCGGTGTGCCGGAACTGCTGGCGCGTATGGTTGCTGGTACCACGCACCTGTACACCCTGCTGCCGATCATCGAAGCGTCCGATGTGACCGGGCATGATCCTGCGCAAGTGGCCAAGGCGTTCTTCGCCGTGGGCAGCTCGCTGGACCTGACCTGGTACCTGCAGGAAATCAGCAACCTGCCGGTGGAAAACAACTGGCAGGCGCTGGCCCGCGAAGCGTTCCGTGACGATATCGACCTGCAGCAGCGGGCGATCACCATCTCGGTATTGCAGATGGCCGATGCGCCGGACGACATGGACGCCCGCGTGGCCCTGTGGTGCGAGCAGCACCGGGTGATGGTGGAGCGCTGGCGTGCCATGCTCGACGACCTGCGCAACGCCACAGGTACCGACTATGCGATGTACGCGGTGGCCAACCGCGAGCTGGTCGACCTGGCGATGAGCGGGCAGGCGGCGGTGATTCCGTCCTGAGCCTTGCGTTGAGGTAGTTGAGGTAAAAGAAAGCCCCGGCAGTGATGTCGGGGCTTTTCTTTACGCCTTGTGTTGAAAGTGCTGGCCTCTTCGCGGGTAAACCCGCTCCCACAGGGGCCTCGCTGGCTTTGAATCCTGTGCTGTGCCTGTGGGAGCGGGTTTACCCGCGAAACAGGCGACGCTGGCCTTACTTGAACCGCCGCTCCACGCCTTTTTCCACCAGGATCTTCGCCGAAATCTCTTCCACCGAAAAATGCGTGGAGTTGATGTTGGGAATGTTCTCCCGACGGAACAGGCTTTCCACCTCGCGCACCTCGAACTCGCATTGAGCGAAGCTCGAATAGCGGCTGTTGGGCTTGCGTTCGTGGCGGATGGCGGTCAGGCGGTCGGGGTCGATGGTCAGGCCGAACAGCTTGTTGTGGTGCTTCTTCAGCACCGCCGGCAGCTGCAGGCGCTCCATGTCGTCCTCGGTCAACGGGTAGTTGGCGGCGCGGATGCCGAACTGCATGGCCATGTACAGGCAGGTCGGGGTCTTGCCGCAGCGGGAAACGCCCACCAGGATCAGATCGGCCTTGTCGTAGTAATGGGTCCGCGCGCCGTCGTCGTTGTCGAGGGCGAAGTTGACCGCCTCGATACGCTCCATGTAGTTGGAATTGCCGCCGATCGAGTGGGATTTGCCCACGGAATACGACGAATGGGCGGTCAATTCCTGCTCTAGTGGGGATAAAAACGTCGAAAAGATGTCGATCATGAAGCCATTGGACGTGGCCATGACTTCGCGGATGTCCTGGTTGACGATGGTGTCGAAGATGATCGGGCGCACCCCGTCACGCTCGGCCGCCGCGTTGATTTGCTGGACCATGGCCCGGGCCTTGTCCAGCGTATCGATGTAGGGGCGGGTGAATTTATTGAACGGAATGCTCTCGAATTGTGCGAGCAGGCTCTGCCCCAACGTTTCTGCAGTGATGCCGGTACCGTCGGAGATGAAAAACGCGGTTCGTTTCATTTGCACCTGGGGGCCTTAAGCTGCCGAAGATTTCTGGATATGATAGGTTCGGTTTGCCGAACGCGGTTGCTCGGCATTCTCACTTATTTTCCAGGTCCAGGCCACAAGCGTCCCGGCCCAGTCGCAGAGCAGACAGGCGGGCGCCCTTGAGCTTTTCCAATACAGTTAGTGGAGAGATCACCTTGGTAGAGTACGTAGTTTCCCTCGATAAGCTCGGCGTCCATGATGTGGAGCATGTGGGGGGCAAGAACGCATCCCTGGGCGAGATGATCAGCAATCTTGCCGGTGCCGGCGTTTCGGTGCCGGGCGGCTTTGCCACTACGGCTCAGGCGTACCGCGACTTTCTCGAACAGAGTGGCCTGAACGACCGTATCCACGCCGCGCTCGACGCGCTGGACGTCGATGACATCAATGCCCTGACCAAGACCGGCGCACAAATCCGCCAGTGGGTCATGGAAGCCGAATTCCCGGCACGCCTCGATTCGGAAATCCGTACGGCCTTCGCCGAAATGGCCGCCGGCAACGACAACATGGCGGTCGCCGTGCGTTCCTCGGCTACCGCCGAAGACTTGCCGGACGCCTCGTTCGCCGGCCAGCAGGAAACCTTCCTCAACATCCGTGGCGTCGACAACGTGATCCGCGCGGCCAAGGAAGTCTTCGCTTCGCTGTTCAACGACCGTGCCATCGCCTACCGCGTGCACCAGGGCTTCGACCACAAGCTGGTCGCCCTGTCCGCCGGCGTGCAGCGCATGGTCCGCTCCGAAACCGGCACCGCCGGCGTGATGTTCACCCTCGACACCGAGTCGGGCTTCCGTGACGTGGTGTTCATCACCGGCGCCTACGGCCTGGGTGAAACCGTCGTGCAGGGTGCGGTCAACCCGGACGAATTCTACGTACACAAGAACACCTTGCAGGCGGGTCGCCCGGCGATCCTGCGCCGCAACCTGGGCAGCAAGGCGATCAAGATGGTCTATGGCGACGAAGCCAAGGCCGGCCGTTCGGTCAAGACCGTCGAAGTCGACCGCGCCGAACGCGCACGCTTCTGCCTGAGCGACGCCGAAGTGGCCGAGCTGGCCAAGCAGGCGATGATCATCGAGCAGCACTACCAGCGCCCGATGGACATCGAATGGGCCAAGGACGGTGACGACGGCAAGCTGTACATCGTTCAGGCCCGCCCTGAGACCGTGAAGAGCCGTGCCAGCGCCAACGTCATGGAGCGCTACCTGCTCAAGGAGAAAGGCACCGTGCTGGTCGAAGGCCGTGCCATCGGCCAGCGCATCGGCGCTGGCAAGGTGCGGGTGATCAAGGACGTGTCGGAAATGGACAAGGTCCAGCCCGGCGACGTGCTGGTCTCGGACATGACCGACCCGGATTGGGAGCCGGTGATGAAGCGCGCCAGCGCCATCGTCACCAACCGCGGCGGGCGTACCTGCCACGCGGCGATCATCGCGCGTGAACTGGGTATCCCGGCTGTGGTCGGTTGCGGCAACGCCACCCAGGTGCTCAAAGATGGCCAGGGCGTGACTGTGTCCTGCGCCGAAGGCGACACCGGCTTCATCTTCGAAGGCGAGCTGGGCTTCGACGTCAAGCAGAACTCGGTGGACGCCATGCCGGAGCTGCCGTTCAAGATCATGATGAACGTGGGCAACCCGGACCGCGCGTTCGACTTCGCCCAGCTGCCCAACGAAGGTGTGGGCCTGGCGCGCCTGGAGTTCATCATCAACCGCATGATCGGCGTGCACCCCAAGGCACTGCTGAACTACGCGGGCTTGCCGCCGGAGCTCAAAGAGAGCGTCGACAAGCGCATTGCTGGCTACAGCGACCCGGTCGGCTTCTATGTCGAGAAGCTGGTCGAGGGCATCAGCACCCTGGCCGCAGCCTTCTACCCGAAAAAGGTCATCGTGCGCCTGTCGGACTTCAAGTCCAACGAATACGCCAACCTGATCGGCGGCAAGCTGTACGAGCCGGAAGAAGAAAACCCGATGCTGGGCTTCCGCGGCGCCTCGCGCTACATCAGCGAGTCGTTCCGTGACTGCTTCGAGCTCGAATGCCGCGCCCTCAAGCGCGTGCGCAACGAGATGGGCCTGACCAACGTCGAGATCATGGTGCCGTTCGTGCGCACCCTGGGCGAAGCCAGCCAGGTCGTCGACCTGCTCGCCGAAAACGGCCTGGCCCGTGGCGACAACGGCCTGCGCGTGATCATGATGTGCGAGCTGCCGTCCAACGCCATCCTGGCCGAGGAGTTCCTCGAGTACTTCGACGGTTTCTCGATCGGTTCCAACGACCTGACCCAGCTCACCCTGGGCCTGGACCGCGACTCGGGGATCATTGCCCACCTGTTCGACGAGCGTAACCCTGCCGTCAAGAAGCTGCTGGCCAACGCCATCGCCGCGTGCAACAAGGCCGGCAAGTACATCGGCATCTGCGGCCAAGGCCCATCGGACCACCCGGACCTGGCCAAGTGGCTGATGGAGCAGGGCATCGAGAGCGTGTCGCTGAACCCGGACTCGGTGCTCGAGACCTGGTTCTTCCTGGCCGAAGGCCAGAGCGCAGCCTGATACGGTGAGTGCGCGGGCGCCTTGGCATCCGCGCAACGAACCTGTAGGAGCGGGCTTGTCCCGCGATAGCGTCAGCAAGGACAACCCTGTCGTCCGACCTGTCACTGTCGCGGGCCAAGCCCGCTCCCACGTTTCATATCCACTGAATTTGTGAAGCCATGCAAAGCAGCAGCACCCAATTCCCCGTCGCGTTGCTCAGTGCCGAGCGCCGCGGCGACCTCAGCGAAGACGTCTACCGGATCAAGGCCGGCAACAGCCCCGATTCGAGCGTCGAGCTGGCCGTGACTCGCCTGGGCCTGGCCGACCAGGGCCGTGCCCAGGGCGTGCCGGTCATTCTCCTGCACGGCAGTTTTTCCAATCGGCGCTTCTGGTACTCACCCAAGGGCATCGGCCTGGGTGCCTACCTCGCCCGCGCCGGTTTCGATGTATGGATCCCGGAGATGCGCGGCCATGGCCTGTCGCCACGTAACCGCGCTTGGCAGCACAACCGTGTGGCCGACTATGCCCGCTATGACCTGCCGGTGATTGGCGCTTTCGTCCAGGAGCAGGCTGGGCAGGCGCCGCACTGGCTGGGCCATTCCCTGGGCGGCACCACCCTGGCCGCTGCGCTGGGCGGTGGCTACCTGGCCAGCGCGCAGGTGGCCAGTGCGGCCTTCTTCGGCGCCCAGGTCAGCCGCGTGTACTGGCCGCTCAAGGTGCCGCCGGTGGCGTGGGGGGCGAAGCTGTTGCTCAAGCGTTTTGACCAGATCAGCGGTTCGCGGCTCAAGCGTGGCCCGGAAGACGAGCCGATTGGTCTGGCGCTTGAAAGCCTGCGCTGGAATGGCCTGTTCGGCCGGTTCGGCGACAAGGATTGCGACTGGTGGGCGGGGCTGGCCGAGGTCGATGTGCCGGTATTGGCCGTGGCCGGGGCAGGGGATTTCCAGGACCCGGTGTGGGCTTGCCGCAAGCTGTTCGATCAGCTGGGCGGTGACAGCAAGCAGTTCCTGCGCCTGGGGCAGGAGCAGGGCTTCGATGCCTTCGGGCACGTCGACATGCTGGTCAGCAAGGCGGCGCAGGCCCAGGTGTGGCCGTTGGTGGAGCGGTGGCTGAGGGATCCGCAGGTGCCGGTGCATGCCTCGACGGTGGTGATGGAGCCGGTGCCTGCCAGTTGATTCTGCGTTGGCCTCTTCGCGGATAAACCCGCTCCCACAGGATTTCACACCTCTCCTGTGGGAGCGGGTTTACCCGCGATGAGGCCGGGGCAGGCAAAAGCAAACTGACTGCTCGGTCCCGGATGACTGCCATGCCTTGCAAGGTGTAGCCTTGATCCCACCTTCGCTTTCGTTGTGACTGACAGGAGTTTCCCATGCAGCATTACGTAACGCCCGACCTGTGCGACGCCTACCCAGACCTCGTCCAGGTGCTCGAACCCATGTTCAGCAACTTCGGTGGCCGCGACTCGTTCGGCGGCCAGATCGTCACCATCAAGTGCTTCGAGGACAACTCGCGGGTCAAAGAGCAGGTCGAACTCGACGGCAAAGGCAAGGTGCTGGTGGTCGATGGCGGTGGTTCGCTGCGCCGTGCGCTGCTGGGCGACATGCTCGCCGAAAAGGCGGCGAAGAGCGGCTGGGAAGGCCTGGTGATCTACGGCTGTGTGCGCGACGTCGACGTGCTGGTGCAGACCGATGTGGGTGTGCAGGCCCTGGCCAGCCATCCCATGAAAACCGACAAACGTGGTATTGGCGATCTCAACGTCGCGGTGACCTTTGCCGGGGTGACCTTCCGCCCGGGCGAATATGTGTACGCCGACAACAATGGCGTCATCGTCTCGCCAAGCCCGCTGAAGATGCCCGAGTGACGCGCGGCGCGCGCTGATGGAGCTTTGATGTTCGAGGAAGACAACGCGCAGTGGGGGCTGGTGCATGCCCTGGTGCTCGATGGCAAAGGTGGCGCGCGTTCGATAGCCCGTACCGAACTGGACGATTTGCAGCTGCAGCCGCTGGAGAGCCTGTGGCTGCATTGGGACCGTAGCCATCCGCAAACCCGCACCTGGCTGCTGCACGACAGTGGCCTGAGCGAGTTCGCCTGCGACCTGCTGCTGGAAGAGAACACCCGACCGCGCTTGCTGCAGCTGGCCAACGAACAGATGCTGCTGTTCCTGCGCGGGGTCAACCTCAACCCGGGTGCCGAGCCTGAGGACATGGTTTCGGTGCGCATTTTCGCCGAAGCGCGACGGGTCATCTCGCTGCGCCTGAGGCCGCTGCGCGCCAGCGACGAGGTGCTCCAGCAGTTGGACGAGGGCAGGGGGCCGAAATCGGCGTCCGAGCTGTTGCTGCTGATGGGCGAGTTGCTCACCGAGAAGGTCCAGGCACTGGTCAGCGACCTGTCCGAGGCGGTCGATCTCGAAGAAGAGAAGGTGGAAGCCGACGAACGGTATGCGCCTGAGCAGGGCAGTCTGCAGCAGATCCGTCGACGTGCCGCCGGCCTGCGCCGTTTCCTTGCACCGCAGCGGGATATCTACGCGCAGTTGTCGCGTAACAAGTGCAGCTGGTTCGCCGACCCCGACAGCGACTACTGGAACGAGCTCAACAACAGCCTGATCCGTTATCTCGAAGAGCTGGAACTGGCCCGCGAGCGCGCTGCCCTGGTGCTGGAAAGCGAGGATCGGCGCCGCAGCGAGCGGATGAACCGGACCATGTACCGCTTCGGCATCATTACCTGCATCTTCCTGCCCATGAGCTTCATCACCGGTTTGCTGGGCATCAATGTCGGCGGCATACCGGGCTCTAACAGCCCTTATGGTTTCCTGTTCGCCAGCCTGATCGTGCTCGGCCTGGCGGTGGGGCAGTGGCTGTTGTTCCGCAAGCTGCGGTGGGTCTAGATGGCCTGGGGCCTGTTCTGTTCTCATCCTGAAACATTCGTCCCACATCCCTGTGTGACCCATCGCTCGCAGCTCTCGTCTTTGACTGACACTGCGCGAGGTGCCCATGCACGATCCGTTTGAAGAATCCCTGCGTGACCTGCTCAAGGCGTCACCCTCCGGCCAGGAGCGCGATGACGCCGCCTGCCTGGGTCGCGTGCTCAAGACCGCCAACCGCCAGGTCGGCGTGGGCGATCTGTTCAGCCTGCTGGGCCGCTGGAGCCAGGCACTGATGATCGCTGTCAACAATGGCTCGGCGCATGTCGCGCCAGTGCGTCGCAATGCCACCCGCAACCCTGCCTCCGGCAGAAACGTAGATAAGGCCGATTGAATATGGAACTCGATCTCTGGACCCAGAGTCTGGTCACCGCCATGACTGCCCTTTGGACCAAGGTGGCGAACTTCATCCCCAACCTGTTCGGGGCGCTGGTGGTGGTGCTGCTTGGTTTCGTCGTGGCGAAGCTGCTCGACACACTGCTGTCCAAGCTGCTGGCCAAACTTGGCCTGGATCGCTTGATGAGCGGTACCGGGTTGACCAAGATCCTTGCCCGGGCGGGGATCCAGGTGCCGATTTCGACGCTGGTGGGCAAGATCGTCTACTGGTTCGTGTTGTTGATCTTCCTGGTATCTGCCGCGGAATCCCTTGGCCTGGAGCGGGTCTCGGCAACGCTGGACATGCTCGCCCTGTACCTGCCTAAGGTGTTCGGTGCGGCGCTGGTGCTGCTGGCCGGTGTGCTGCTGGCACAGCTGGTCAACGGCCTGGTGCGCGGCGCTGCCGAAGGCATTGGCCTGGAGTACGCCGCCGGTGTCGGGCGGATTGCCCAGGGCCTGGTGATCATCATCAGCATCTCGGTGGCGATCAGCCAGTTGGAGGTCAAGACCGACCTGCTCAACCATGTGATCGTCATCGGTTTGATAACCGTTGGTCTGGCAATTGCGTTGGCAATGGGCCTCGGCAGCCGTGAAATCGCCGGGCAGATTCTTGCTGGAATCTACGTGCGCGAACTCTATCAGGTCGGCCAGCAGGTGCGGATTGGAGAGGTCGAAGGGCATATCGAAGAGATCGGCACGGTCAAGACCACGCTGCTGACCGATGATGGCGAACTGGTGTCGCTGTCCAATCGCGAGCTACTCGAGCAGCGCGTAAATAGCCGCTAACCGCACAAAAGCTGTTAATGTATGCCGCCGCGAAAATCGGCCCTTGGGGCTGAGCGGCGACATTGACCCGACTGTCGGCCAGATCCGCATTGAATAAAGTTCATTTGCCGCCCATGCGCTATGACCCCCGGGAGCTCACCGACGAGGAGTTGGTGGCGCGTTCGCATGAGGAGCTGTTTCACGTTACCCGCGCCTATGAGGAGCTCATGAGGCGCTACCAGCGCACGCTGTTCAATGTGTGTGCGCGGTATCTGGGGAACGACCGGGATGCTGACGATGTCTGTCAGGAGGTGATGCTCAAGGTGTTGTACGGGCTGAAGAACTTCGAGGGTAAATCCAAGTTCAAGACCTGGCTCTACAGCATCACCTACAACGAATGCATCACCCAGTACCGCAAGGAGCGCCGCAAGCGCAGGCTGATGGATGCCTTGAGCCTGGACCCTGTCGAAGAGGCGTCCGAGGACAAGGCTCCGAAACCAGAAGAGAAAGGCGGGCTGGATAAATGGCTGGTGCATGTGAACCCGATCGACCGGGAAATCCTGGTGCTGCGATTTGTCGCAGAGCTGGAATTCCAGGAGATCGCCGACATCATGCACATGGGCCTGAGCGCCACGAAAATGCGCTACAAGCGCGCGCTCGACAAGCTTAGAGAGAAATTTGCTGGGCTCACTGAAACTTAGTGGCGTTCAAATATCTCTAACCAACCGGCGAGTTCTGCTAGACTTGCCGTCGAGTTGTCCCCCGGATGTTGGTGGGACTGCTTAACTATCACCAGATGGGGATTTAACGGATGAAATTGAAAAACACCTTGGGCTTGGCCATTGGTTCGCTTGTAGCCGCCACTTCGTTTGGCGCTCTGGCACAAGGTCAAGGCGCCGTTGAGGTTGAAGGCTTCTACAAGAAAGAATTCTTCGACAGCCAGCGCGACTTCAAGAACGACGGCAACCTGTTCGGCGGTTCGGTTGGTTACTTCCTGACCGACGACGTTGAACTGCGTCTGGGCTACGACGAAGTCCACAACGCTCGTGGCGAAGACGGCAAGAACATCAAGGGCTCGAACACCGCCCTGGACGCTCTGTACCACTTCAACAACCCGTACGACGCCATCCGTCCATACGTTTCGGCCGGTTTCTCCCACCAGTCGCTCGGCCAGACCGGCCGTGGTGGTCGTAACCAGTCCACCTTCGCCAACGTTGGCGCTGGCGCCAAGTGGTACATCACTGACATGTTCTACGCCCGTGCCGGCGTTGAAGCTCAGTACAACATCGACCAGGGCGACACCGAGTGGGCCCCGAGCGTTGGTATCGGCCTGAACTTCGGCGGTAGCCCGAAGCACGCCGAAGCCGCTCCAGCTCCAGTTGCTGAAGTCTGCTCCGACAGCGACAACGACGGCGTTTGCGACAACGTCGACAAGTGCCCTGACACCCCAGCCAACGTTACCGTTGACGCTGATGGCTGCCCGGCTGTTGCCGAAGTCGTTCGCGTTGAGCTGGACGTCAAGTTCGACTTCGACAAGTCGGTCGTCAAGCCTAACAGCTACGGCGACATCAAGAACCTGGCTGACTTCATGAAGCAGTACCCACAGACCACCACCACCGTGGAAGGTCACACTGACTCCGTCGGCCCAGACGCTTACAACCAGAAGCTGTCCGAGCGTCGTGCTGGCGCTGTCAAGCAGGTCCTGACCCAGCAGTACGGCATCGAATCGAGCCGTGTTGACTCGGTTGGCTACGGTGAGACCCGTCCGGTCGCCGACAACGCCACCGAAGCTGGCCGCGCCGTTAACCGTCGCGTAGAAGCTCAGGTAGAAGCCCAGGCCAAGTAATTGGTTTGAAGCTTCACGAAAAACCCGGCCTCGGCCGGGTTTTTCTTTGCCTGGGATTTGTGGGGCGTGTCAGCCCGCCAAAGCACGAAAACGCTCGATACCCGCCTGCACCGCCCCCACCACCTCACCGATCACCAGAATTGCCGGGCTGCGCAAGCCAAAGGCCAAGGCGTCCTCCTCCAGCGCCGCCAGGTGGCTGCGGCACTCGCGTTGCTGCGGCAATGAGGCATTCTCGATCATCGCCACCGGCGTGCCGGGCGCCATCCCGCCTTGTAGCAGGCCACGGCGAATCTGCTCCAGCCGCGCCACGCCCATGTACAGCACCAGGGTCGTGCCGCCCTGGGCCAGCGCCTGCCAGTTCAGTTCGCTGTCGTCCTGAGTGTGCGCAGTCAACAGCGTCACGCCACGGCTGACGCCGCGCAGCGTCAGGGGAATGTCGCACTGGGTGGCTCCGGCCAGCCCGGCGGTGATGCCGTTGACCACCTCCACCTCGATGCCGTGGCCGCGCAGCCACAGCGCCTCTTCGCCGGCGCGGCCGAAGATGCACGGGTCGCCGCCCTTGAGCCGCACTACGCAGCGCCCCTGGCGGGCATGGCGCAGCATCAGGCGCTGGATGAAGGCCTGGGGCGTGGAGCGGCAACCGCCGCGCTTGCCCACGGCAATCACCCGTGCCTGCGGGCAGTGCGCCAATATGGCCGGGTTGACCAGGTCGTCGATCATCACCACCTGGGCCTGGCCCAGCGCGCGGACAGCCTTGAGGGTGAGCAGTTCGGGGTCGCCGGGGCCGGCGCCAACCAACCAGACTTTCGCATTCATCGGGTGTTCCTCATCGACAGGTGCCATTCAACCCTTGAACAGGGCGAACAGCAGGATCAGGTTGAACAGCAAGGACAGCAGCGCCAGGCTGCGCCAGACCTTCAGTGGCTCACGCTCCAACAGGGGGCGCGGGCGGTCGGGCAGCACCTGGCGGTCGCCGCGTTCGAGCAGCAATAGCCACTGCTCGGCGGTCTCGAAACGTTGCGCGGGATCAGCGGCCAGCCCCTGCTCCAGGTTGCGTTGCAACCAATCGGGCAGGTCGGGGCGGTAGCGGCCGGGGTTGACCGGTACGGTGAAGCGCGGGCGCTGGAATGCCTCGACTTCGCCGTAGGGGTAATGGCCCGTCAGCAGGTAATAGAGCGTCACGCCCACGGCGTAGAGGTCCTGGCGCGGGCTCGGCGGTTGGCCATCGAACGCCTCTGGGGCGATGTAGGACGGAGTGCCAGGCAGGCTGTGCGGCTGGTCTTCGCAAAGGCCCGGGCAGTAAGCCAGGCCAAAGTCCAGCAGACGTAGCTGGCCGTCACTGCCCAGGTGCAGGTTCTCAGGCTTGATATCGCGGTGCAGCAGGTTGCGCCGGTGCAGCACACCGACGGCCTGCAGCAACTGGCGCGCCATCTCCAGCCACTGGGGCAGGGGCAGCGGGCCGTGCTCTGCAAGCATTGCGGCCAGTGTGGTGCCTGGGTATTCGCGCATCAGGTAATACAGATGCTGGCGCTGGCCCGCCGGGTGCACCTCGGGGAAGTGGCGGCCGGCGACCCGGCGCAGGAACCATTCCTCCAGCAGCAAGGCCTGGGCGGCCCCCGCTTCATGATCACGGGCTTGCGGCAGGGTCTTGAGCAGCCAGGCCTGGCCGTGTGTGTCCTGTACCCGGTACAGCAATGATTGCCGACTCTGTGCCAGCAACCCCTCGACCCGCCAACCATCGATCATCTGCCCGTCACGCAACGGGCCGGGCAAGGGCCACTGCTGCAATTGCGCCAGGGTGTCGCCGAGGTTGGCGGCGCCCAGCTCGTCGATACTGACCAGCAGTGCGCTGGCATTGTCCTGGCTGCCGCTGTGGTGGGCGGTGGCCACCAGGGTGTCGACGGCGTCCTGCAGGTCGGGGTGTTCGCGCAGGATGGCCTGGATCCGCTGGTCGCCCAGGCTGGCCCAGACACCATCGCTGAGCAGCAGGAAGCGTTCGCCGTGGTGCAACTCGCCGTCCAGGTAGTCGACCAGCAGGTGCTGGTCCAGCCCCAACGCGCGCTTGAGTACGTGCTGCATGCCGGGCTGGTCCCAGACATGGTCCTCGCTCAGGCAGTGCAACTGGCCCTCGTGCCAGCGGTAGACGCGGCAGTCGCCGACGTGGGCGAGGGTGAAGCGGCGCCCGCGCAGCACCAGGGCGCTGAGGGTGGTCAGCAGCGGCTGGCCGTTGCCCTGGGCGCGCAGCCAGCGGTTCTGGGCCAGCAACAGCCGGTCCAGGGCCTGGGCCACGCCCCAGGTGGCGGGCGTGGCGTAGTAGTCCAGGGCCAGGGCCTGCAGGCTGGCGCGTGCCGCCAGGCCGCCATCGGCGCACTGGCTGACACCGTCGGCGAGGGCGAACAGATAGCCTTTGCTGGCGGCCAGTTCCGGTGCTGGCGTGACCAGGCGCAGAGCGTCCTGGTTCTCTGCGCGGGGCCCGGTGGCAGAGGCCTGGGCGAAGCTCAGTTGCAGGTTCATGGCGGCCACTCAGACCCGCGCTGCAGTGACTGCCGCCGAGCCCCAGGTGGTGCGCCAGCGCTGCTTGACGCCGTGCAGGCCGAACCAGGCGAGCAGGCCCAGGCTGGCGAACAGCCACAGGCCCATCTGGTAGTCGCCGGTGTGTTGCTTGACGGTGCCCAGGCCTGCGGCCAGGAGGAAACCGCCGATACCGCCGGCCATGCCGATCAACCCGGTCATCACCCCGATCTCTTGGCGAAAGCGCTGCGGCACCAGCTGGAACACCGCGCCATTGCCGGCGCCCAACCCGAGCATGGCGCTGACGAACAGGGCCAGTGCCGCTGCGGCGCTGGGCAGGTTGAAGCCGACTGCGGCAATGCACACCGCGGCCACGCTGTACATGCCCAGCAGGGTGCGGATGCCACCGAAGCGGTCGGCCAGGGCGCCGCCCAGCGGGCGCATCAGGCTGCCGGCGAACACGCAGGCCGCGGTGTAGTAGCCGGCGGTCACCGGGCTCAGGCCGTACTGGTCGTTGAAGTAGCCGGGCAGGGTGCTGGCCAGGCCGATGAAGCCGCCGAAGGTTACGCTGTAGAAGAACATGAACCACCAGCTGTCGCGGTCACCCAGCGCTTTGAGGTAATCGGCCATGGCCTTGGGTTTTGGCCGTGCGGGGGCGTTGCGGGCCAGCAGGGCGAACAGCACCAGGGTCAGCAACAGCGGCAGCAGGGCGAAACCGAACACGTTGTTCCAGCCGTAGGCCGCGGCCAGCACCGGCGCCAGCAGCGCGGCGAACACGGTGCCGGAGTTGCCGGCACCGGCGATGCCCATGGCCTTGCCCTGGTGCTGGGGTGGGTACCACTGCGACGCCAGGGGCAGCGAAACGGCGAACGAGGCGCCGGCAACGCCGAGGAACACGCCCAGCAGCAGCACCTGCTCGAAGCTGTGCACGCCCAGGTGCCAGGCGCAGGCCAGGGCGACGATCACCACCACCTGGCCGATCAGGCCGGCGGTCTTGGGCGACAGGCGATCGACCAGCAGGCCCATGGCGAAGCGCAGCAGCGCACCGGCAAGGATTGGCGTGGCAACCATCAGGCCGCGTTGCTGGGCGCTCAGTTGCAGGTCGGTGGCGATCTGCACCGCCATGGGGCCGAGCAGGTACCAGACCATGAAGCTCAGGTCGAAATACAGGAAGGCAGCGAACAGGGTGGGCACATGCCCGGATTTCCAGAAGCTCGTATTCATCGAACACCTCGTTCGGCGTGCAACACAGGGGCGGAAACGAAAAAGACGCCGCTGCCCGGTCCACTGGCGTGGAGGGGGAAGCGACGTCTTTGTCGTGGTATGGGGGCAACCGCCGTTGGCTACCTGGATTTGACTGAGCAAGAGGCGGGCCAATGTTGCCTGCCGGTTTTTATGGGGGTCTGGGAGCAACTGTCTTGCTCGCCATTCAAACAACTGGGCGATCCCTGTGGGAGCGGCGGTTCGCCGCTGCGATTCACCCGCGAACACGGGCATAGCCCGTGCCAAGCACCGAGGTGTCATCTTCGCGGGTAAACCCGCTCCCACAGGCAGGGCTGGCCTTCAGCCCAGCATCTCCGACATGGCGATGATCTGTTCGGCCACCTGGATCAGCTTCTGCTGGCGGCTCATGGCCTGGCGCCGCATCAGGGTGTAGGCCTGCTCTTCGTTGCAGTCTTTCATCTTCATCAGCAAGCCCTTGGCCTGCTCGATGCGCTTGCGCTCGGCCAGCTGCAGGTCGCGGGCCAGCAGCTGGGCCTTGAGCGCCTGGTCGCTTTCGAAGCGGGCCATGGCCACGTCGAGGATCGGCTGCAGGCGCGCGGCATGGATGCCTTCGACGATGTAGGCGCTGACCCCGGCCTGGATCGCCTGGCGCATCACCCCCGGGTCGTGTTCGTCGGTGAACAGCACGATGGGGCGGGGCCGGTCGCGGCTGACCAGCACCACTTGCTCCATCACATCACGGCCCGGTGACTCGGTATCGATCAGCACCACGTCGGGGTGCACCGTTTCGACGCAGGCCGGCAGGTCGATGGTCAGGCCAGGGGCTTCGATCACCTCGAAGCCGGCCTCGACCAATGCGGCCTTGAGGCGGCCGACTTTCTTTTCGGTATCGTCGATCAGTAGGATGCGCAGCATGGTCGGCTCCTCACAGGCCGACGCGGGCGTCGGGCGCCGCGTCCAGGGCGTGCAGGTTGAAGCTGCGCGCGTAGCCATACGGATCGCTGCCGTCCCAGCGGCTACCGTCGATCAGCTGGCTGCTGCGCATCGGCAGGTCGGCGCAGGGCACGCCCAGTGCGTCGGCGGCCTCACGGTACAGCGCCAGTTGCTGGACCTGACGCGCCACGGCGAGGTAGTCCGGGTCGTCGCGCAGGATGCCCCAGCGGCGGAACTGGGTCATGAACCACATGCCGTCGGACAGGTAGGGCAGGTTGGCCCGGCCCTGGTCGAACAGGCGCAGGGCATGGCGGTCTTGCCAGCGGTTGCCCAGGCCGTCCTGGTAATCGCCCAGCAGGCGTGGCTCGATGCTGCTGGCCGGGGTGTCCAGGTAGGCGCTGCCACTGAGCAACTGAGCGGCGCCGCGACGGTTCTCGGCGCTGCTTTCGATGAAGCGGCTGGCGGCGAGGATCGCCTTGACCAGGGCGCGAGCGCTGTTGGGGTATTGCTCGGCGAAACTGCGCGCGCAGGCCAGGACCTTTTCCGGGTGGTCCGGCCAGATCGACTGGCTGGTGGCGAGGGTGAAACCCTGCCCCTGGGCGATGGCCTCGGCCGACCACGGCTCGCCGACGCAAAAGCCATCGATGCGCCCGGCCTGCAAGTGGGCGACCATCTGTGCCGGCGGCACCACCACGCTGTTGACGTCATGCAAGGGGTGGATGCCCTGGCTGGCCAGCCAGTAATACAGCCACATGGCGTGGGTACCGGTGGGGAAGGTCTGGGCGAAGGTCAGGCGTGCACCGCCCTGGTGCGCCAGCCGCGCCAGTGCCTCGGGGTTGGTCACGCCCTTGCGCTGCAAGGCCGCGGACAGGTTGATGGCCTGGGCGTTCTGGTTCAGGCCCATGAGCACCGCCATGTCACTGGCCGGCCCGCCGCCCACGCCCAACTGCACGGCGTAGACCAGGCCGTACAGGCAGTGCGCAGCGTCCAGTTCGCCACTGACCAGCCTGTCGCGCAGCCCGGCCCAGGAGGCCTGGCGCTGCAGGTTGAGGGTAAGGCCCTGTTGCTGGGCGAAGCCCTGGGTGGCAGCGACCACCACCGAAGCGCAATCACTCAGGGCCATGAAACCGATGTTCAGGCTGGGCTTTTCCGGTGCGTCGCTGCCGTTGACCCAGGCCAGTGGCGATGTCGGGGGAGCTGTATTCACGTGGATCCTCGGGCGTTCTGCGGGGGCTGCATGGGGTTGTTGAAGCAACCCATGTGCCATGGCCCTGTCGCCCCGGCGATGCGCTGGCTATAATCGCACCCCTCACACACCGCGAGTCCGCCCGCCCATGTATACCCTGGCCCGCCAGCTGCTGTTCAAGCTCTCCCCGGAAACCTCCCACGACCTGTCGCTGGACCTGATCGGTGCCGGTGGCCGCCTTGGCCTCAACGGCCTGCTGTGCAAGCAGCCGGCGGCGTTGCCGGTGAGCGTCATGGGCTTGAACTTCGCCAACCCGGTGGGCCTGGCCGCTGGCCTGGACAAGAATGGCGCGGCCATCGACGGTTTCGCCCAGCTGGGCTTCGGTTTCGTCGAAATCGGCACCATCACCCCGCGCCCGCAGCCGGGCAACCCCAAGCCACGCCTGTTCCGCCTGCCGGAAGCCACCGCGATCATCAACCGCATGGGCTTCAACAACATGGGCGTCGACCACCTGCTGGCGCGGGTGCGGGCCGCACGCTACACCGGCGTGTTGGGCATCAACATCGGCAAGAATTTCGACACTCCGGTCGAGCGGGCTCAGGACGATTACCTGATCTGCCTGGAGAAGGTCTACAACGACGCCAGCTACATCACCGTCAACGTCAGCTCGCCGAACACCCCGGGCCTGCGTTCGCTGCAGTTCGGTGATTCGCTCAAGCAGTTGCTCGATGCCCTGGCCGAGCGCCGTGAGCAGTTGGCGGTGAGCAACGGCAAGCGCGTGCCACTGGCGATCAAGATCGCCCCGGACATGAGCGATGAAGAAACCGCGCTGGTGGCTGCTGCGCTGATGGAATCGGGGATGGACGCAGTGATCGCCACCAACACCACCCTGGGCCGTGAGGGTGTCGAAGGGCTGCCGTTCGGTGGCGAGGCAGGCGGCCTGTCGGGCGCGCCGGTGCTGGAAAAGAGCACCCACACAGTGAAAGTGCTGGCGGGTGAGCTGGGTGGCAAGCTGCCGATCATCGCCGCCGGTGGCATTACCGAAGGCCGTCACGCGGCTGAGAAGATCGCTGCCGGTGCAAGCCTGGTGCAGATTTACTCGGGCTTCATCTACAAGGGCCCGGCGCTGATCCGCGAGGCGGTGGATGCCATCGCGGCCATGCCTCGGCAATAAGCGGCCATAAAAAAGGGGCCCCGCATGGGGCCCCCTGGGCCGTAGCCCGCCGCCCGGATGGGGCGCGCATGGTAACTCGAATTCAGTGTCCTCGATCAGCCAACGGCGTGATTTTCGTTGAGTCTATGGATGCCAGCGGTGCCGGTCATGCCGTCCCAGTTATCGCCGCGTCCTTCGCGCCAGCCGTTGATCCAGGCTTGGCGTACGGAAGGTAGAGTAAATGGGCAAAGTTCGCGGGATTTGCCGGTGACCCCATACTGGTAGCCACGTGAAAATGCTCTTTCCAACGGATCACGCTTAAGTCTTCTCATAGGGTGTTGCCCTCACTTGTTGACTGTAATGTCCCGTCGGCCTCTACGAGGCCGGGCAGAATCGTTCTGCCGGTGTGCGCCCGCTGCCGGCGTGGCGGGCTGAAGGTGTCGCCCCGTTGCGAAGCGACCTGAGATCAGTTCTAACGAATGCGAGTCACAGTGTGAATGATCGTTTTGTCATAAGGACGTAACCTTTCCGAGGGTGAAAGGATAAGTAAATAAATGCGACTCAACCTTGTTTGCCGTTGGGCCCGCTATGATCAGGGTTTAGTCAGCTTTGACGTCAATTGGCCAGCGTGTCTGGTCGATGGCCTGTAATAATTGGTAATGCGACGAAGGGTCACATCTGGGCCCGCAGTGCGCGAATTTTCATACTGCTCGACGATCAAAGCCTTTTTCGCCACCCGGCGATGGCAGGTTGCGTCGGGCGGCCAGGCCTGGCGAGACTGCTCGCGGGCCACCCGGGCGCCTGCTGAAAGGGCGTGCGGGAAAACCTCGGCAGGCCGATGCGTCGGCTGCCATCTACTTAGCCAAAGGCTCTGGATTACCCATGTCGGACCGTATCGAACTTTATCTCACCTGCCCCAAGGGCCTCGAAGGCCTGCTCGTCGAAGAGGCCCGGGAGCTGGGCCTGACCGAGGTGCGTGAGCACACCTCGGCCATCCGCGGCGAGGCCGACATGGAAACCGCCTACCGCCTGTGCCTCTGGTCGCGCCTGGCCAACCGCGTGCTGCTGGTGCTCAAGCGCTTCCCGATGAAGAACGCCGATGACCTCTATGACGGGGTCAACGCGGTGGATTGGGCCGACCACCTGGCAGCCGATGGCACCTTGGCGGTGGAGTTCAGCGGCCATGGCTCGGGCATCGACAACACCCACTTCGGCGCGCTGAAGGTCAAGGATGCGATCGTCGACAAGCTGCGCAACCGTGAAGGCCTGCGCCCGTCGGTGGAAAAAATCGATCCGGATGTGCGCGTGCACCTGCGCCTGGACCGTGGCGAGGCGATCCTCTCCCTCGACCTGTCCGGCCACAGCCTGCACCAGCGCGGCTACCGCCTGCAGCAAGGCGCGGCGCCGCTCAAGGAAAACCTGGCGGCGGCGGTGTTGATCCGCGCCGGCTGGCCGCGCATTGCCGCCCAGGGCGGCGCCCTGGCCGACCCGATGTGCGGTGTGGGCACCTTCCTGGTCGAGGCGGCCATGATCGCCGCCGACATGGCCCCTAACCTCAAGCGCGAGCGCTGGGGTTTCAGCGCCTGGCTCGGCCATGTGCCGGCGCTGTGGCGCAAGCTGCACGAAGAGGCCCAGGCCCGTGCCCAGGCCGGCCTGGCCAAGCCGCCGCTGTGGATTCGCGGTTACGAAGCCGACCCGCGGCTGATCCAGCCGGGGCGCAACAACGTCGAGCGCGCAGGCCTGGGTGACTGGGTGAAGATCTACCAGGGCGAGGTGGCCAGTTTCGAGCCGCGCCCGGACCAGAACCAGAAAGGCCTGGTGATCAGCAACCCGCCCTATGGCGAGCGGCTGGGTGATGAAGCCAGCCTGCTGTATCTCTACCAGAACCTGGGCGAGCGCCTGCGCCAGGCCTGCATGGGCTGGGAAGCGGCGGTGTTCACCGGCGCGCCCGAGCTGGGCAAGCGCATGGGTATCCGTAGCCACAAGCAATACGCGTTCTGGAACGGCGCATTGCCTTGCAAACTGCTGCTGTTCAAGTTGCAGCCCGACCAGTTCGTCACCGGCGAACGGCGCCAGGCCCAGGCTGAAGAGGGCCAGGAGCGTCGCCCGGCGGCGCAGGCCAGCGAGCCGGCACGCCTGTCCGAAGGCGCGCAGATGTTCGCCAACCGCCTGCAGAAGAACTTCAAGCAGCTGGGCAAATGGGCCCGCCGTGAAAAAGTCGACTGCTACCGGGTCTACGATGCCGACATGCCCGAGTACGCCGTGGCGGTCGACCTGTACCACGACTGGGTGCATGTGCAGGAATACGCCGCACCGCGTTCCATCGACCCGGACAAGGCCCAGGCGCGCCTGCTCGATGCCCTGGCGGCCATTCCCCAGGCGCTGGGTGTCGATCAGCAGCGCGTGGTGCTCAAGCGCCGCGAGCGCCAGAGCGGCACGCGCCAGTACGAGCGCCAGGCCACCGAAGGTCGCTTCCAGGAAGTCAGCGAAGGCGGCGTCAAGCTGCTGGTCAACCTCACCGACTACCTGGACACCGGCCTGTTCCTCGACCACCGCCCGATGCGCATGCGCATCCAGCGCGAGGCCGAAGGCAAGCGCTTCCTCAACCTGTTCTGCTACACCGCCACGGCCACCGTGCACGCGGCCAAGGGCGGCGCGCGCAGCACCACCAGCGTCGACCTGTCGAAAACCTACCTGGACTGGGCGCGGCGCAACCTGTCGCTGAACGGCTTCTCCGAGCGCAACCGCCTGGAGCAGGGCGATGTCATGGCCTGGCTGCAGAGCGCGACGGACAGCTACGACATGATCTTCATCGACCCGCCGACCTTCTCCAACTCCAAGCGCATGGAAGGTGTGTTCGACGTGCAGCGTGACCATGTCGAGCTGCTGGACCTGGCCATGGCTCGCCTGGCGCCGGGCGGCGTGCTGTATTTCTCCAACAACTTCCGCAAGTTCCAGCTCGACGAGCACCTGGCGACGCGTTATGCGGTGGAGGAAATCAGCGCCCAGACCCTGGACCCGGACTTCGCCCGCAACAACCGCATCCACCGCGCCTGGCAACTGCGTCTGCGCTGAGACGATGAGGTACATTGCGCGACTGCTGGCCAGTGGCTATAAAGCACTTAAGGGTTAATACATTCGCAGGACGCTGATGTTGTCGAGAGTCCTTTATGGCGAATGCGGGTGTACCTGCGAAGTGGTTTGGCCTGCTCGGTGACGAGCTATCGGCCTGGGGCGTGGCCCTGGCGGCGCTGGTCGCCGGCGGCCTGCTCACGGCTGCCTTGGCCATTGCCACCCAGAGCTTCTACAAGCAGCAGTTGCGCCAACGCTTCGAACTGCTGGCCGGCGAGCGCTACAGCCGCATCGCCGAGCGCTTCCAGGAACAGGAGCAGCGCCTGGATGGCCTGCGCCGGTTCTTCGACTTCTCCAACGAAATCACTCCCCGCGAGTTCGACGGCTATGCCCGCCCGCTGCTGCACCGCACCCAGGCCTATTCCTGGGCGCCGCGGGTGGAAGCAGGGCAGCGTGAAGCCTTCGAGCAGCGCGCCAGCGAATTGCTGGCGCAGCGCTACCAGATCCGTGACCAGGGCGCGCAAGGCGGCTGGCAGGCGGCCCCCGCGCGCGACCACTACTACCCGGTGCTGTACAACCAGGCTTCCAGCCAGCAGGGACAGCCCTACGGCCTGGACCTGCTTGGCCAGCCGAAACGCGCGGCGACCCTGGCCAGGGCCATGGTCCCCGGCAGCATGGCGGTGTCCGAGCCGCTGGACATGCTCAGCGTCGATCCGGCCTACAGCCGTGGCCTGCTGATGGTGGCGCCGGTGTTCGCCGAATCGGCGCCGGCCGGTAGCCCGCCCAGCGGCTATGTCATGGCGCTGCTCAGCCTGCGGCAGTTGATCGTCGAGAGCTTGCCGACGGTGGCGGACGACAACCTGGTGGTGCGGATCCTCGACCTGTCCACCGACGCTGGGCATGAGGTGCTGTTCGATTCTGGCAACCAGATGGCGCGCATGGCCCTGGCCAGCACCCACCTGCTGCACCTGGCCGATCACCACTACCAGCTCGACATCCGCCCCAGCGTGGGCTTCATGGCCGCCAACCGGTCGGCGGCGGTGCAGGTGGTCGGTCTGCTCGGCGGTTTGCTCAGCCTGCTGCTGGCGACCTTGCTGTACAGCCTGTTCAGCCAGCGCCAGCGTGCCCTGGATCTGGTGGCCCGGCGTACCACCGAGCTGCGCATCAGCGAACAGTCGTTGCGTGAAACCCACAACCAGCTGCGCAGTGTGCTCGACGCCGCGACTCAGGTGGCGATCATCGCCACCAGCCTCAAGGGTGTGATCGGTACCTTCAATGCTGGTGCCGAACGCCTGCTTGGCTATACGGCCGAGGAAGCGCTGGGCGTGCTTACCCTCGAGGACCTGGTGCAGCCCGAAGAGCTGCATCGTCGCGCCCATGCCCTGAGCCTGCGCTATGGGCGCGAGGTGGGCGCGGGCCAGGCGATGTTCGCCGAGACCGTGCAGGAGGGCGGCGCGGAGCCCGGCGAATGGACCCTGGTGCGCAAGGATGGCAGCCACTTGCTGGCCAATATGCTGGTGACCGCGGTACTCGATGAGCAGGGGCTGTGGGTGGGCTACCTGGCAATCTGCATCGACGTCACCGAGCGGCGTCGAGTGCACGAGGCGCTGGCAGCGCGCGATCGATTACTGGAGAAGCTCAGTGCCGAGGTGCCCGGCGGCATCTACCAGTACCGCCTGGATGCCGACGGGCGCTCGTGTTTCCCGTATGCCAGCCAAGGCCTGCACGACATCTACGAAGTCGACCTGGCGCTGCTGCAGCAGGACGCCACGGTGGTGTTCGAGCGTATCCACCCAGATGATCTGGAGCGAGTGCGGCGTTCGGTGCGGTATTCCGCCGAGCACCTGACACCCTGGCGCGAGGAGTACCGGGTATGCCTGCCCCGGGCCGGCCTGCGCTGGGTGCGCGGCGAGGCAACGCCGGAAATCGGCGACCACGGTTGCACCCTCTGGCATGGCTACCTGACCGATATCTCCGACCTGAAGCGGGTGGAGGAGGAGCTGCGCGCCTTGTCGATCACCGATTCCCTCACCGGTATTCACAACCGCCGCTATTTCCAGGAGCGCCTGCGCAATGAGCTCGACCGAGCCCAGCGAGACGGGCTGGATCTGGCGGTGATCATGCTCGATATCGACCACTTCAAACGGATCAACGACCAGTTCGGCCACGCGGTGGGCGACCTGGTGCTGCGCAGCCTGTGCCAGCGAATCAGCCAGCGTTTGCGGCGCACCGATGTGTTCTGCCGGTTGGGCGGCGAGGAGTTCATGGTGCTGTGCCCGGGCAGCAATGCCGAGCAGGCGCGGTTGCTGGCGCTGGAGCTGTGGCAGGGCGTGCGCAATGTGCCGATCGAGGGTGTCGGGCGGGTGACGGCGAGCTTCGGGGTGGCAGGCTGGCGCGACGGGGAGGGGGCCGATGCGCTGTTGCTGCGGGCGGATGCGGGGGTGTATGCGGCCAAGCAGGGCGGCCGGGATCGGGTCGAGGCGGAGCTTGCATGACACCCTGGCCCGGCACCAGCGCCAGGCCAGGGTGTCAGCGCTTTACAGGAACACGAACTTGGCGATGAAGATCACGCTGAGCACCCACAGGCTCGGCGAAACTTCCTTCAACTTGCCGGTACCTGCCTTCAGTGCCACATAGCTGATGAAGCCCAGGGCGATGCCGTCAGCGACCGAGAAGGTCAGCGGCATCATGATCACCGTGACGATCGCCGGGATGCTGTCGGTGGCTTCGTCCCATTCGATATGCGCCATGCTGCCCATCATCAGCATCGCCACATAGATCAGCGCACCGGCGGTGGCATAGGCCGGGATCATGCCCGCCAGCGGCGCGAAGAACATCGCAGCGACGAACAGCAGGCCAACTACCACAGCTGTCAGGCCGGTACGGCCACCGGCGGCGACGCCTGCGGCGCTCTCCACGTAGCTGGTGACCGGTGGCACGCCCACCGCGGCACCGAACACGCTGGAGGCACTGTCGGCCTTCAGCGCCCGCGACAGGTTCTCGATGCGCCCGTCGGCCGCTACCAGGCCGGCGCGCTGGGCGACGCCCATCAGGGTGCCGGCGGTGTCGAACATGTGCACGAACAGGAAAGCGAAGACCACGCTGATCATGCTGACGTTGAACACGCCCGCCACATCCATCGCCATCCAGGTCGGCGCCAGGCTCGGTGGCATCGACATCACCCCGCCGAACTTGACCAGCCCCAGGCCCCAGCCGGCCAGGGTGACGCTGATGATGCTGATGAGGATCGCACCGAACACCCGTTTGTAGCTGAGGATCGCGATCATCAGGAAGCACACGGCCGCCAGCAGCGGGCCGGGCTCATGCAGCGAGCCGAGCTTGATCAGGGTGGCCGGGCTGTCGACGACGATGCCTGCGGTTTTCAGGCCGATCAGCCCGAGGAACAATCCGACGCCGGCCCCCATGGCATGGCGCAGGCTCACCGGGATGCTGTTGAGCAGCCACTCGCGCACCCGTGACAGGGTGAGGAACATGAACAGCACGCCCGAGATGAACACCGCACCCAGCGCGGCCTGCCAGGTGTAGCCCATGGTGCCGACCACGGTGTAGGTGAAGAAGGCGTTGAGGCCCATGCCGGGCGCCAGGCCCACCGGCCAGTTGGCGTACAGGCCCATCAGCAGGCAGCCCAGCGCCGCGGCGATGCAGGTGGCGACGAAGGCCGCCCCGTGATCGATGCCGGCGTCGGCCATGATGTTGGGGTTGACGAAGATGATGTAGGCCATGGTGATGAAGGTGGTCACCCCGGCTATCAGTTCGGTGCGGACGGTAGTGCCATGTCGCTTGAGTTTGAAAATCCGCTCCAGCCAACCCGTTTCGGGCGGCGCAGCGATATCCAGCGTAGGGGCTTCGGATTTGCGGCTTTCCACAGCGAGTACTCCTCAAGTCTTTCTTGTTGTTCGAAGCCTGGTCCTGAGCAATGCACTTGGGGGCTCCGCGAGGGGGTGTGGCAGACGTCCGACCATTTTGTTGACTTGCGGGTCAGGAAGTTGCTCGCAGGATTATGCTTTTGTGTACAAAGAATGCAAATAATGTTTTATCTTTTGTGCGCACAAACTGCCGTACAACGGCTATATAGGTTAAAGGCCCCCTGCAGAATCGGGTCAGCCTGTGTACAATGGCGCCATACCTTGGTCCACCACCTACTTCCAGGACTTGCCCTCCACCCGCTGACAGGTAGTACAGTCACGGTCCGACTGGCAGATCCCTTGTGCTCGAGAGCCCATGAACGAACAGCTGCAACCTCTGAAAAAACCTGTGCGCACTGGCAAGGCCGGCCGCAGCGGTACCCAGGACGACATCGTCTACGCGCACATCTTCGAGGCGATCCTCGAGCAGCGCCTGGCGCCGGGCACCAAGTTGAGCGAGGAGGCACTGGGCGAGATCTTCGGCGTCAGCCGTACCATCATCCGCCGTGCGCTGTCGCGCCTGGCCCATGAAAGCGTGGTGCTGCTGCGGCCCAACCGCGGCGCGGTAGTGGCCAGCCCCACGGTTGAAGAAGCACGCCAGGTGTTCTTCTCGCGGCGCATGGTCGAACGTGCAATCACCGAGCTGGCCGTGCAGCACGCCACCCTCGAGCAGCTCAACGAATTGCGCCAGATGGTGCGCGAGGAGCGTGACAGCTTCTCCCGTGGCGACCGTGGCGCCGGCATCCGCCTTTCCGGCGAATTCCACCTCAAGCTGGCCGAAGCCGCAGGCAATGCCCCGCTGGTGAGCTTCCAGCGCAGCCTGGTGTCGCAGACCTCGCTGATCATCGCCCAGTATGAAAGCGGCAACCGCTCGCACTGCTCGTACGACGAGCACATGCAACTGATCGACGCCATCGAGGCCCGTGATGCCCAGCAGGCGGTAAGCCTGATGATGCATCACATGGACCATATCGACAGCAAGCTCAACCTCGACGAGGAGAGCGCGTCGGACGACCTGCATGCAGTGTTCTCGCATCTGCTGAAAAAACCCAAGGCCACCGCCAAGGGTTGATCGTTTGCCTGCATAGCCCAGGGCCCTTTCGCGGGTAAACCCGCTCCCACAGGAATGTCGTTGCCTTCGAGCACGTCAGCGTACCTGGGGAGCGGGTTTGCCCGCGAATGGGCCTTTTTTCGTGACTGGCCTTCTGCCGGATCCCTGATAGATTTACTAGTTGCAAACCCCTTTTCAATGTGGTTGGGCTTGCGCAAACGTTGCGTCCAATGGCTTGAGGAGAGGTTCATGACTACGTCCCTCGGTGTGCGCATGGGTGCCGAACTGGTCGGCACTTTCTGGCTGGTACTGGGTGGTTGCGGCAGCGCGGTACTGGCCGCCAGCTCACCTGTCGGCATTGGTGTTCTCGGTGTCGCCTTCGCGTTTGGCCTGACTGTCCTGACCATGGCGTTCGCCATTGGCCATATCTCTGGTTGTCACCTCAACCCGGCCGTGTCATTCGGGTTGGTGGTGGGCGGGCGGTTCCCGGCAAAAGAACTGCTGCCCTATGTGATCGCCCAGGTGATCGGCGCCATCCTGGCCGCAGCGGTGATCTATTTCATCGCCAGTGGCAAGGCCGGCTTCGAACTGGCCAGCGGGCTGGCCTCGAACGGCTACGGCGAACATTCGCCGGGCGGCTACACCCTGGCGGCAGGCTTCACCAGTGAGGTGGTGATGACCGCGATGTTCCTGGTGATCATCATGGGCGCCACCGATGCACGGGCACCGGCCGGCTTTGCACCGATTGCCATTGGCCTGGCGCTGACCCTGATCCACCTGATCTCGATTCCCGTCACCAATACCTCGGTCAACCCGGCGCGCAGCACCGGGCCGGCCTTGTTCGTCGGCGGCTGGGCGCTGCAGCAGCTGTGGCTGTTCTGGCTGGCGCCGCTGATTGGGGCGGCGATCGGCGGTGCGCTGTACCGGGGGCTGGCAAAACAACCCTAGCGCCAGGCAACAATTCATCGCGGGGCAAGCCCGCTCCCACGCAGTGGAACTGTGGGGGTGGGCTTGCCCTGCGATGACAGGCCGTTTGCCTTAGCGCTGGTGCACGCAACGCCCGGCGGCGTAGGTTTCACGCACGGTGCGGTCATCGCCCAGGGTAGTCAGCACGAACAGGGTTTCCTCGATGCTGTTGGACTGCTGGATGCGGTAGTCCAGCAGCGGCGTGGCCTTGTAGTCGAGCACCACGAAGTCGGCATCGTTGCCCGGGCGCAAGCTGCCGATCCGGTCGTCCAGGCGCAATGCCCGGGCGCCGCCGAGGGTGGCCAGGTACAGCGATTTGAACGGGTGCAGGCGCGCGCCCTGCAGCTGCATCACCTTGTACGCCTCGTTGAGGGTGTTGAGCAGCGAGAAGCTGGTGCCGGCGCCCACGTCGGTGCCCAGGCCCACATTGACCTTGAAACGCTCGGCCTGGGGCAGGTTGAACAGGCCGCTGCCCAGGAACAGGTTGGAGGTCGGGCAGAAGGCGATGGCCGAGCCGGTTTCCGCCAGGCGCTTGCATTCGTCGTCGCACAGGTGCACGCCGTGGGCGAACACCGAGCGCTCGCCGAGCAGCTCGAAGTGGTCGTAGACATCCAGGTAGCCATTCTGCTCGGGGAACAGCGCCTTCACCCACTCGATCTCCTTGAGGTTCTCGGACAGGTGGGTGTGCATGTACACGCCCGGGTGCTCCTTGAGCAGTTGGCCGGCCAAGGCCAGTTGTTCGGGGGTGCTGGTGGGGGCGAAGCGCGGCGTGACCGCGTAGTGCAGGCGGCCCTTGCCGTGCCAGCGCTCGATCAGCGCCTTGCTCTGGGTGTAGCCGGATTCGGCGGTGTCGGTCAGGTAGTCGGGGGCGTTGCGGTCCATCATCACCTTGCCGGCGATCAGGCGCAGGTCCAGGCGCTCGGCTTCCTCGAACAGGGCGTTGACCGACTCGGGGTGCACGCTGCCGAACACCAGGGCGGTGGTGGTGCCGTTGCGCAGCAGCTCCTGCAGGAAGATCTTTGCCACCTTGTCGGCATGGGCCTTGTCGGCGAACTGCTTCTCGCAGGGGAAGGTGTAGGTGTTCAGCCAGTCCAGCAGCTGTTCGCCGTAGGAGCCGATCATGCCGGTCTGTGGGAAGTGGATATGGGTGTCGATGAAGCCCGGGGTGATCAGGGCATCCTGGTAGTGCACCACCTCGATGTCGGCCTCAAGCGTCGGCAGCAGCTCGCTGGCGTGGCCGAGGGCCTTGATGCGGCCGTTGTCGATTACCAGCAGGCCATCCTCGTAGTATTCCTGGGAGGCTTCCAGGCCGACCTCGGCGGGGTCGGCGATGCTGTGCAGGATGGCGGCTCGGTAGGCTTTGCGGGTTGCGGTCATGAATACGCTCGTCAAAGGGTCTGGCTGCGCCGGGAAGGCGGCAGCAACTGGGTGATCTGGCCTGCATTGGCGGCACTGTCGTGCTGGCCGAAACAGGCGTTGTAGGTGGCAATGATTTCGGCGGCGATGGACACGGCGATCTCGATCGGCAGCTTGCCCTTCACTTCGGCCAGGCCCATCGGGCAGCGCATCCGCGCCATCAGTGCGTCTTCGTAGCCGCGTTCGCGCAGGCGGTGCTCGAACTTGGCCCGTTTGGTCTTCGAGCCGATCAGGCCGAACCAGGTGAAATCATTGCGTTTGAGAATGGCGGCGGTCAGTTCCAGATCCAGCTGGTGGTTGTGGGTCATGACGATGCAGTAGCTGCCTGGCGGCAGGTCCGCGACTTCGTCGACCGGCTCCTCGCTGACGATCTTGCTCACCCCGTTGGGGATGTGCTCGGGGAATTCCTGTTCGCGCGAATCGATCCAGCGCACCCGGCAGGGCAGCGCGGCGAGCAAGGGTACCAGAGCCCGGCCGACATGGCCTGCGCCGAACACGGCGATCTGTGCCTGCACGCCGCTCATCGGTTCAAACAACAGCACCGTGGCACCGCCGCAGCACTGGCCGAGGCTGGCACCCAGGCTGAAGCGCTCCAGGTGTGGCGTGTAGCGGTGCTCCTCGAGCATCTGCCGGGCGATGTGCAGCGCCTTGAATTCCAGGTGGCCACCGCCAATGGTGTCGTACAGCGCGCTGGCGCTGACCACCATCTTCGAGCCTGCGTTGCGCGGAGTGGAGCCGCGTTCTTCGATGATGGTCACCAGCACGCAGGGTTCGCCGCGGGCTTGGTGATCGGCGAGGGCGTTGATCCATTGGTGCATGTCTGAATCCTCGGCAAGTTCTGGCGTGGGAGCGGCGGTGCGGCGACCCGACTTGCCCCGCGATGATTGACGCCCAATCGCGGGGCAAGCCCGCTCCCACGGATGCTTTTACTGATGGATGCTTTCCAGTTCCTGCTCCACAGGTTGCTGCGCAGCCACCGCCTTGCGCATCTGCTCGCAGCCCCACAGCACCCGCTCCGGCGTCGACGGCGCGTCGATGTTCGGCTGCACGCGGTAGTCGGCGATGCTCGCCACCGCGTCCTTGATCGCGCACCAGGCGGCGATGCCGAGCATGAAGGGTGGCTCGCCCACGGCTTTGGAATGGAACACCGTGTCCTCGGGGTTCTTGCGGTTTTCCACCAGCTTCACGCGCAGGTCGATCGGCATATCGGCAACCGCCGGGATCTTGTAGCTGGCCGGGCCATTGGTCATCAGCTTGCCCTTGGCGTTCCACACCAGTTCTTCGGTGGTCAGCCAGCCCATGCCCTGGACGAAGCCGCCCTCGACCTGGCCGATATCGATGGCCGGGTTCAGCGAGTCGCCCACGTCATGCAGGATGTCGGCGCGCAGCATCTTGTATTCGCCGGTCAGGGTGTCCACCACCACCTCGACGCAGGCGGCGCCAAAGGCGAAGTAGTAGAACGGCCGGCCGCGTGCCTGGCTGCGGTCGTAGAAAATCTTCGGCGTGCGGTAGAACCCGGTGGTCGACAGCGAAACCTGGGCGAAGTAAGCCTGCTGTACCAGTTGCTCGAAGCTGACGATCTGGTCGCGGGCGCGTACATGGCCGTTGCGGAACTCGATGTCTTCCTCGGTGACGTTGTAATGCCGTGCGGCGAACTCGGTCAGGCGCTTCTTGAGGATCTCGGCGGCGTTCTGCGCGGCCTTGCCGTTCAGGTCGGCGCCGCTGGATGCGGCGGTCGGCGAGGTGTTGGGCACCTTGTCGGTGTTGGTGGCGGTGATCTGGATGCGGTTGAAATCCACCTGGAACACTTCTGCCACCACCTGGGCAACCTTGGTGTTCAGGCCCTGGCCCATCTCGGTGCCGCCGTGGTTCAGGTGGATACTGCCGTCGGTGTAGATGTGGATCAGCGCGCCGGCCTGGTTGAGGAAGGTGGCGGTGAACGAAATGCCGAACTTCACCGGGGTCAGCGCCAGGCCTTTTTTCAGCACCGGGCTGTTGGCGTTGAAACGGCGAATCGACTCGCGGCGCTCATGGTAGTCGCTGCTGGCCTCGAGCTCTGCGGTCATCTCCTCGAGCATGTTGTGCTCGACGGTCTGGTAGTAGTGGGTGACGTTGCGTTCGGTCTTGCCGTAGTAGTTGGCCTTGCGCACCGCCAGCGGGTCGAGCGCCAGGTGGCGGGCGATATGGTCCATCACCTGCTCGATGGCGACCATCCCCTGTGGGCCGCCGAAGCCGCGGTAGGCGGTGTTGGAGGCGGTGTTGGTCTTGCAGCGGTGGCCATGCACCGTGGCATCGCCCAGGTAGTAGGCGTTGTCGGAGTGGAACATGGCGCGGTCGACGATCGAACCGGACAGGTCCGGCGAGTAGCCGCAGTTGCCGGCCAGGTCGAAGTTGATGCCGTGCAGGCGGCCGCTGTCGTCGAAGCCCACGTCGTACTCGACGTAGAACGGGTGACGCTTGCCGGTCATGGTCATGTCTTCGACCCGTGGCAGGCGCATCTTGGTCGGCTGGCCGGTTAGGCGCGCGATCACCGCGCACAGGCACGCGGGGCTGGCGGCCTGGGTTTCCTTGCCGCCGAAGCCGCCACCCATGCGGCGCATGTCGACGACGATCTTGTGCATCGGCACGTCGAGCACTTCGGCCACCAGCTTCTGCACCTCGGTGGGGTTCTGGGTGGAGCAGAACACGATCATGCCGCCGTCTTCGGCGGGCATCACCGAGCTGATCTGGGTTTCCAGGTAGAAGTGCTCCTGGCCACCGATGTGCAGGGTGCCCTGGATACGGTGCGGGGCGCTGGCCAGGGCGCTGGCCGAGTCGCCGCGCTGGTGGGTGTGGCTGTCGAGCACGAAGTGCTTCTTGCGCAGGGCCTCGACCACGTCGAGCACCGGTTCCAGGTCTTCGTATTCGATGATCGCGGCCATGGCCGCGCGGCGTGCGGTTTCCAGGTCGCGGGCAGCGACGGCGAGCACCGGCTGGCCGAAGAACTCGACCTTGTCGATGGCCAGCAGCGGGTCGCCGGCCACCACCGGGCCGATGTCCTTCAGGCCCGGAATGTCTTCATGGGTGATGGCGATGCGCACGCCTTCGAACTGGTAGCACGGCGTGGTATCGATGCTCAGGATCCGCGCATGGGCACGGTCAGCGGTGCGCGCATAGACGTGCAGCTGGTTGGGGAACTCCAGGCGGTCGTCGATATACACCGCTTCGCCCGCCACATGCTTGTCGGCGCTGTCGTGCTTGAGGCTGCGGCCAACCCCGGTGGTCAGGTCCTGGCTGAACAGTGCGGCCATCTCGGCCTGGCTCTTGACGGCGTGATGGTTAGACATAGTCGGTCACCCGGGTTTCGATGTGCGGCGATTGCAGTTCGATGCAGTACTTGCGCAGCAGGTTCTGCGCGGTCAGCAGGCGGTACTCGCGGCTGGCGCGGAAGTCGCTGAGCGGGGTGAAGTCTTCGGCCAGGGCCTGGCAGGCGCGCTCGACGGTGGCCTGGTTCCAGGGCTTGCCGCGCAGGGCAGCTTCGCAGGCGCGGGCGCGCTTGGGGATCGCGGCCATGCCGCCGAAAGCCACGCGTACGCCACTGACCACACCGTTCTCGATGCTCAGGTTGAACGCCGCGCACACCGCGGAAATGTCGTCATCCAGGCGCTTGGACACCTTGTAGGCGCGGAACGCCCAGTCGCTGGTGGCGCGGGGGACGATGATCTTCTCGATGAACTCGCTGTCCTGGCGGGCAGTGATGCGGTAGTCGATGAAATAGTCTTCCAGCGCCAGGGTGCGCTGGCGTTCGCCCTGGCGCAGGACGATCTGCGCATCCAGGGCGATCAGCAGGGGTGGCGAGTCACCGATCGGCGAGGCGTTGCCGATGTTGCCGCCCAGGGTGCCCTGGTTGCGGATCTGCAGCGAAGCGAAGCGGTGCAGCAGCTCGCCGAAGTCGGAGTACTCCTCGTTCAGGGCACCATAGCAGTCGGTCAGCGGGGTGGCGGCGCCGATTTCCAGGTGGGTGGCGGTCTTTTCGATACGCTTGAGTTCGGCGACATGGCCGACGTAGATCATCACCGGCAGGGTGCGGTGGAACTGGGTGACTTCCAGTGCCAGGTCGGTACCACCGGCCAGCAGGCGCGCCTCGGGGTGCGAGCTGTAGAGGTCGGCTAGGTCCGCCACGGTGAGAGGGACCAGGCAGCGCTTGTCGCCGCTGTTGAGTTCACCGGTCTGTTGCGGGGCGATGGCCTTGAGGCGGGCGATGGTCTGCGCCTGCTGCGCGTCGAACTGGTCGCGGCAGGGGCGGGCGCAGCTCTGCTCGGCGGCGTCGAGGATCGGCCGGTAACCGGTGCAGCGGCAGAGGTTGCCGGCCAGGGCTTCCTGGGCCTGGTGCAGGTCGTGGCCTTCGCTGTTTTTCTGCAGGGCGAACAGCGACATGACGAAACCGGGGGTGCAGAAACCGCACTGCGAGCCGTGGCAATCGGCCATGGCTTTCTGCACGCTGTGCAGTTCGCCCTGGTGTTTGAGGCCTTCTACGCTGATCAGCTGTTTACCGTGAAGGGAAGAGACAAACGTCAGGCACGAGTTGAGGCTGCGGTAGCGGATGCTGTCACTGCCCAGTTCGTCGGCGACGAGTTCGCCGACGACCACGGTGCAGGCGCCGCAGTCGCCGCTGGCGCAGCCTTCCTTGGTGCCGGGTTTGCCCAGGTGCTCACGCAGGTACTGCAGCACCGTCATGTTCGGGTCCAGGGCATGCTCGTTGCGCAGCTCCTGGTTGACGAGAAACTGGATCACGGGGAGGGCCTCGCAATGGTTTTATTGTTGTTCGGGCGGACTCTAAGCAAGGGCTGACCTCTTGGTCAATAATTTTCTGACTCAAAGGTCAAGAAATTGCCTGCGTCACGTCCGAACCGCCTCAAGGAACCTTTCTCAAGCATAGTTCGCGCCGGGCAACAGAGTTGACCGGGCAGTCGCACAAAGCACGCGATCCCCCCTGCGCGAGCGCCGGGCAAGTGCGCTACAATCGCGCGCTTGTGCACAGCGATCTGATTTCGAAGGAAAACCATGACGTTCAAGGCGCCGGACAGCCTCTCCGAGCAAATTGCCCACTACCTGGCCGAGCGGATCATCCGCGGCGAACTCGCGCCCGGCGAGCGCATCCAGGAGCAGAAGGTCACCCAGGCCCTCAACGTCAGCCGTGGTTCGGTGCGCGAGGCGCTGCTGATCCTCGAGCGTCGCCACCTGGTGGCGATCCTGCCGCGGCGCGGCGCCCATGTGACAGAGCTCGACGAAAACAGCGTGCGCAGCCTGTGCGCGCTGATGGGCGAGTTCTACATCCTGCTGGGCAATGCCGTTGCCCTGCATTGGCGCACCGAGGCTGACCTGCGCCCGTTCCTGGAAATCCAGCAGCGCCTGACCCAGGCTCACGCCAAGCAGGATATCAAAGCCTTCGTCGCCGACAGTTTTGCGGTAATGCGCGCCGCTTATCCGTTCGCCAACAACCCCTATCTGCAGGAAACCGTCGAGAACCTGCAGCCGGCCATGAGCCGCGCCTACTACCTGGCCCTCGACCAGCGCCAGGCCAACATGGTCGATTACCTCAACCTGTTCGCCCGCCTGCTCGAAGCCGTGGTCGCCCGTGACCAGCCACGCATCCGCGAGGTGCTCACCGCCTATTGCCAGCGCAGCTGCGAGCTGGTGCTGGCGGCCTTGGCGCGGATCTGACCGATGCGTCTGAAGTGCATTCGCCTGGCCGGTTTCAAGTCGTTCGTCGACCCGACCACGGTCAACTTCCCCAGCAACATGGCGGCGGTGGTCGGCCCCAACGGCTGCGGCAAGTCCAACATCATTGACGCAGTGCGCTGGGTGATGGGCGAGAGCTCGGCGAAGAACCTGCGCGGCGAGTCGATGACCGACGTCATCTTCAACGGCTCCACCAGCCGCAAGCCGGTCAGCCAGGCCAGCATCGAGCTGGTGTTCGACAACAGCGATAACACCCTGGTGGGTGAGTACGCCGCATACGCCGAGATCTCGATCCGGCGCAAGGTCACCCGCGACGCGCAGAACACTTACTACCTGAACGGTACCAAGTGCCGCCGCCGCGATATCACCGACATTTTCCTCGGTACAGGCCTGGGCCCGCGCAGCTACTCGATCATCGAGCAGGGCATGATCTCCAAGCTGATCGAAGCCAAGCCTGAAGAACTGCGCAACTTCATCGAAGAAGCGGCCGGCATCTCCAAGTACAAGGAGCGCCGCCGCGAAACCGAGAACCGTATTCGCCGCACCCAGGAAAACCTGGCCCGCCTGACCGACCTGCGCGAAGAGCTGGAGCGCCAGCTCGAACGCCTGCACCGCCAGGCCCAGGCCGCCGAAAAATACCGTGAATACAAGGCCCAGGAGCGCCAGCTCAAGGCGCGCCTGGCGGCCCTGCGCTGGCGCGACCTGGATGATCGCGTGCGTCAGCGCGAAAGCGTCATCGGTGACCAGGAAATCGCCTTCGAGGCCCTGGTGGCCGAGCAGCGCAATGCCGATGCCAGCATCGAGCGCCTGCGCGATGGCCATCACGAATTGTCCGAACGCTTCAACCAGGTGCAGGGCCGCTTCTATTCGGTGGCCGGCGATATCGCCCGGGTCGAGCAGAGTATCCAGCACGGCCAGCAGCGCCTGCGCCAGTTGCAGGACGACCTGAAAGAGGCCGAGCGCACCCGCCTGGAAACCGAGTCGCACCTGGGCCATGACCGCACGTTGCTGGCCACCCTCGGTGAAGAGTTGCAGATGCTCGAGCCTGAACAGGAGCTTACCCTGGCCGCCGCCGAAGAAGCCGCTGCGGCGCTGGAGGAGGCCGAGCTGGGCATGCACGGCTGGCAGGAACAGTGGGACAGCTTCAACGCCCGCTCCGCCGAGCCGCGTCGCCAGGCAGAAGTGCAGCAGGCGCGCCTGGCCCAGCTTGAAACCAGCCTGGAGCGCCTGGGCGAGCGTCAGCGCAAGCTGGGCGAGGAAGACGAGCAACTGGTCGCCGACCCGCAAGATGCTGAAACGCTCGACCTGGCTGAGCAGGTGCTTGGCAGCGAACTGTTGCTCGAAGAGCTGCAACTGCAGGAACAACAGGTGGTCGAGCAGCTCGAGGCGCTGCGTGAGCAGTTGCAGCAGTCCAGCCAGGCGCAGCAGCAACAGCAAGGCGACCTGCAGCGTCTCGGTGGCCGCCTGGCGTCCCTGGAAGCCTTGCAGCAAGCTGCGCTGGAGCCGGGCGTTGGCGCCGCCGACTGGTTGCGTGGGCAGGGCTTGCAGCAGCAGCCGCGCCTGGCCGAGGGCCTGAGGGTCGAGCCCGGCTGGGAACTGGCGGTCGAGACGGTGCTGGGTGCCGATCTGCAGGCCGTGCTGTTGGAAGGCTTCGACAACCTCGAATTTGCCGCGCTGGAGCAGGGCGAGCTGCGCTTGCTGCTGAGCGTGGTCAAGGGAACAAATATTCCCGGCAGCCTGCTCGACAAGGTCGAAGGGCGCACCGATCTGTCGCCCTGGCTTGGCCTGGTCAAGCCTGTGGAAAGCCTGGAGCAGGCGCTGGCCCTGCGCCCGACCTTGGCCGACGGCCACAGCCTGGTCAGTCGCGACGGCTACTGGGTTGGGCGGCATTTCCTGCGCATCAGCCGTGGCGGTGACTCCCAGGGTGGTGTGCTGGCCCGTGGCCAGGAAATCGAGCGCCTGGGCCAGGAACAGTTGGAGCAGCAGGCGCAGCTGGAACAGTTGGACGAGCAGTTGCAGCGCCTGCGTGAGCAGCAGCTCGACCTGGAAGAGCAGCGCGAGCAGCTGCGCCGCCGCAGCCAGGATGAGAGCCGCCAGCATGGCGAGCTCAAAGCGCGCCTGTCCGCCGGCCGCGCCCGCGCCGAGCAGCTCGAACTGCGCCGTAAGCGTCTGCACGAAGAACTGGCTGAGCTGCAGGAACAGCGCGCCCTGGAACACGAGCAGTTGGGCGAGTCACGCCTGCTGCTGCAGGACGCCCTCGACCTGATGGCCCAGGACACCGAGCAGCGCGAACAGCTGATGGCCCGGCGCGACAGCCTGCGCGAAGGCCTCGACCGTATCCGCCAGGAAGCCCGCCAGCACAAGGACCATGCTCATCAACTGGCCGTGCGCCTGGGCTCGCTGCGCGCCCAGCACGATTCCACCCGCCAGGCCCTCGAACGGCTGGAGCAACAGGCCGCGCGCCTGAGCGAGCGTCAGGAGCAGCTGAGCCTGAACCTGGAGGAGGGTGAGGCGCCCCAGGAAGAACTGCGCCTCAAGCTCGAAGAGCTGCTTGAGCGGCGCATGAGCGTCGACGAAGAGATGCGCCAGGCCCGCCTGCACATGGATGAAGCCGACCGCGAGCTGCGCGATGCCGAGCGCCGCCGCACCCAGGCCGAGCAGCAATCGCAGTTGTTGCGTGGCCAGCTGGAGCAGCAGCGCCTGGAGTCTCAGGGCCTGGATGTGCGACGCAAGACCTTGCAGGAACAATTGCTGGCCGACGGCTACGATCTTCCGGGCGTGCTCGCCACACTGGATGAACACGCCAGCGAACAGGGCACCGAACAGGAGCTGGAGCAGCTCGATGGGCGTATCCAGCGCCTGGGCGCGATCAACCTGGCGGCCATCGAGGAGTACGAGCAGCAGTCCGAGCGCAAGCGTTACCTGGACGCCCAGAATGCCGACCTGGTCGAAGCGCTGGAGACCCTGGAAAACGTCATTCGCAAGATCGACAAGGAAACCCGCAACCGCTTCAAGGATACCTTTGATCAGATAAATGCCGGATTACAGGCACTTTTCCCAAAAGTTTTCGGTGGCGGCAGCGCTTATCTGGAACTGACGGGCGAAGATTTACTCGATACAGGGGTGACGATCATGGCGCGCCCGCCGGGCAAGAAAAACAGCACGATCCATTTGCTGTCCGGCGGCGAGAAGGCGTTGACCGCCCTCGCGCTGGTGTTCGCCATCTTCAAGCTGAACCCGGCGCCGTTCTGCATGCTCGACGAAGTCGATGCACCGCTGGACGACGCCAACGTCGGGCGCTATGCGCGCCTGGTGAAGGAAATGAGCGAGAGCGTGCAGTTCATCTACATCACCCACAACAAGATTGCCATGGAGATGGCCGATCAATTGATGGGGGTGACCATGCACGAGCCGGGCTGTTCACGTCTTGTGGCGGTGGATGTCGAGGAGGCCTTGGCTATGGTCGATGCATGACAAAGGAAGATTGGATGCGATCAAGCAGGTAAAATCCGCAGCAGGTGCGACAGACGGTGTAAAGTTGCCTTTGGTCGTGCTAGCTTTACGTCACTTGTTTTTGCGTGGGTAAAACGCCTGTCAGAACATAGAGTTGGCGCCACGTGTTAAAGGCCTTTGAAGCCTTTGTTTTCAAGCATATTTTTTATAGAGGCACGGGATTACATGGAAATCGGTCTGCGCGAGTGGCTGATCCTCATCGGCGTCATTGTCATTGCCGGGATTCTTTTCGACGGCTGGCGTCGCATGCGCGGCGGCAAGGGCAAGTTGAAATTCCGTCTGGACCGTAGCTACGCCAATGCCCAGGACGATGAAGGCAGTGCCGAAGTGCTCGGCCCTTCACGTGTGCTGGATACGCACAAAGAGCCCGAGCTGGACGAGACCGACCTGCCGTCGCTGAGTGCGCCGGCGCGTGAGCGCGAGCGCGAGCGTGAAGCCAAACCGGCCAAGCAGTCCAAACGCGGCAAGCGCAACAACAGCGAGCCACAGCAGGGCGACCTCAATCTCGCCGCCGAGCGCGAGCCCGACCTGTTCGCCGAAAGCGACGATGAAGTGGTTGTCGACAACAGCAGCCGCAACAGCGCCCCAGCCAGCAGCGCCAGTACCCCAGCCAGGGAACTGCCGCCAATGGAAGAAGTGCTGGTGATCAGCGTCATCTCCCGCGATGAAGGCGGCTTCAAGGGCCCGGCCCTGTTGCAGAACATCCTGGAAAGCGGCCTGCGCTTCGGCGAGATGGACATCTTCCATCGCCACGAAAGCATGGCTGGCCACGGCGAGGTGCTGTTCTCCATGGCCAACGCGGTCAAGCCCGGCGTGTTCGACCTGGACGACATCGACCACTTCAGCACCCGTGCCGTGAGCTTCTTCCTTGGCTTGCCTGGCCCGCGCCACCCCAAGCAGGCCTTCGACGTGATGGTCGCGGCCGCGCGCAAGCTGTCCCACGAGCTCAACGGCGAGCTCAAGGACGACCAGCGCAGCGTGCTCACCGCCCAGACCATCGAGCACTACCGCCAGCGAATCGTTGAGTTCGAGCGCCGGGCGCTGACGCAGAAACGCTGACACACACCAGCGGGGCGGCCCTTGCCTCGGTCCGCACCGCGATGATTCAAGCAAAAGAGCAGCCTGGGGCTGCTCTTTTGCTTTGCACGAGAAGACGAAAACATGAACGCCGAAACCCGAATCCATGAACTGCGCGCCGAACTCGACCAGCACAACCACCGCTACTACGTGCTCGACGAGCCCAGTGTGCCGGACGCCGAGTACGACCGGCTGTTCAATGAACTCAAGGCACTGGAGGCCGAGCACCCGCACCTGGTGACCCCCGACTCGCCCACTCAGCGGGTGGGCGGTGCGGCGCTGGCGGCGTTCAGCCAGGTGCGCCACGAGGTGCCCATGCTCAGCCTGGGCAACGCCTTCGAAGAAGACGACTTGCGTGATTTCGACCGTCGCGTGGTCGAGGGCCTCGACCTGCCCGGCGGCGATCTGTTCGCTGCCCGCACCGCTGTCGATTACAGCTGCGAACCCAAGCTCGACGGCCTGGCGGTCAGCCTGCTGTACCGCGACGGCCAGCTGGTGCAGGGGGCCACCCGCGGCGACGGCACCACCGGCGAAGACATCAGCGCCAACGTGCGTACCGTGCGCAACATTCCGCTCAAGCTGCAGGGCGAGGGCTGGCCGGCAGTGCTGGAGGTGCGTGGCGAGGTGTACATGAGCAAGGCTGGTTTCGACCGGCTCAACGCCGCCCAGGCCGAAGCCGGTGGCAAGACCTTCGCCAACCCGCGCAACGCTGCCGCCGGCAGCCTGCGCCAGCTGGACTCGAAGATCACCGCCAGTCGCCCGCTGGAGTTCTGCTGCTATGGCGTCGGCCAGGTGTCGGAGCCTTTCGGTGACAGCCATATCGGCATTCTCGAGAAGCTCAGGGGCTGGGGCCTGCCCATCAGCCGCGAGCTGCGGCACGCGGCTGGCATCGAAGAGTGCCTGGCTTACTACCGGGATATCGGCGAGCGGCGCAATGGCCTGCCCTACGAGATCGACGGGGTGGTCTTCAAGGTCAACAGCCTGGCCGCGCAGCGCGAGCTGGGTTTTCGCGCCCGTGAACCGCGCTGGGCGATCGCCCACAAGTTCCCGGCCATGGAAGAGCTCACCGAGGTGCTCGACGTCGAGTTTCAGGTTGGCCGTACCGGCGCGGTAACGCCCGTGGCGCGGCTGAAACCGGTCAAGGTGGCCGGGGTTACCGTGTCCAATGCCACCCTGCACAACATGGACGAAGTCGCCCGTCTTGGCCTGTGCATCGGCGACACGGTCATCATCCGCCGTGCCGGCGACGTGATCCCGCAGGTGATGCAAGTGGTGACCGAGCGCCGTCCGGCCGATGCCCGGTCGGTGCAGGTGCCCAGCGCCTGCCCGGTGTGCGGCTCGCAGGTCGAGCGCACGCAGCTGGTCAAGCGCAGCAAGGGCAAGGCGACCACCAGCGAGGGCGCGGTGTACCGCTGTGTCGGCCGCTTGAGCTGCGCAGCCCAGCTCAAGCAGGCGATCATCCACTATGTGTCGCGTCGGGCCATGGACATCGACGGCCTGGGCGAGAAGAGCGTCGAGCAACTGGTCGACGAAGGCTTGATTCGCTCGCCGGCCGACCTGTACAAGCTTGAGTTCGAGCAAGTGGTCGCGCTGGAAGGTTTCGCCGAGGTGTCCAGCCGCAAATTGCTCGAAGCCATCGAGGCCAGCAAGCGTCCGCCCCTGGCGCGCTTCATCTTTGCCCTGGGCATCCCCGATGTCGGCGAGGAAACCGCCAAGGTGTTGGCCCGCTCGCTGGGCAGCCTGGCGCGGGTGCAGGTGGCGCTGCCACAGGTGCTCACCTACCTGCCGGACATTGGCCTGGAAGTGGCCTACGAGATCCACAACTTCTTCGAGGCCGAGCACAACCGCGAAGTGATCGAGCAATTGCTGGCCAGTGGCATGCAGTTGCAGGACGAGGGTGAGCTGGCCGCCGAGTTCGCCGCCTGCACCACCCTGGCCGGGATGCTGGCCAAGCTCGACATCCCGTCGGTCGGCCCGACCGGCGCCGAGAAGCTGGTGGACAAGCTGGGCACGCTGGACAAGATCATCGCCGCCGATGGCATCGATTTGCGTCAGGCGTTGAATACCAAACAGGCCGAGGGTGTGCGCGAGTTCTTCAAGGTGGAAGCCAACCAGCAGCTGGCCCGGGCCATCGAAGCCCAGTTGCTCGAATTCGGCATGCACTGGTCCTGCGAGAAGAAAACCGCCGAGGGCCTGCCCCTGGCCGGCCAGACCTGGGTGCTGACCGGTACGCTGGAGCGCATGAGCCGGGATGTCGCCAAGGAAAAGCTGGAAAGCCTGGGTGCGAAAGTGTCGGGCTCGGTCTCTGGCAAGACCCACTGCGTGGTCGCCGGCCCCGGTGCCGGCTCCAAGCTGGCCAAGGCGGGTGAGCTGGGGGTCAAGGTGCTGGACGAGGAACAGTTCGTGGCATTCATGGCCGGGCAGGGCATTGACCTCTAGTCGCCCGTGGGAGCGGCGGTGCGCCGGGCGACTTGCCCCGCGATGAAGCCACCACAAGTCCTTGAGAAATGATGGTTTTTTCTCAAGCAAAGGTTGTAACTTCAGCGCAGAACGGTACAATGGCGCGGCTCGTCACTTGGCGAGCCGTTGTGGTGGCCCCATCGGTCCCCCCGCATTGATTACCCGTTTACCTGGTCAGGTCCGGAAGGAAGCAGCCAAGGCGGGGACATTGAGTGCCGGGGTGTGGCTGGTGGGGCCGCCTCCATTTCCTAAGTCCTTGAATTCTCAAGGATTCCTCGCTCAAAAAACTCGAAGTGTGACAGCGTTTAGGTACACCTAAGTGGTGCATCATGCTGGGCATTCTATCAGTGTTCTTCTTGCTATTAGCCTTTTGATCCCTCGGCAGTAGGTCCGGAGCGGGCGTTTAAGCTCACCTGCGATGGAAGGCGCTTGAAAGCTTGCCTTCTCCCTTCCTCTGTCAAGGTCACCTGAAATAGTGCTAATCCGTCCGCGATGAGCAGGTGGTTCTTCACAACATCAGTGGCAGAGCTTAATATCTAGCGCTAAATCAGCTAGTTAAAGCCCTGCTGACCACTATTCGGCAGGTAGGTCATCGAACAAGGAGATGGTTGTGGCAATGCACAGGATCGTTCAGGCGCACTTCAATAGCTTTATCTCCAGCTTTGGCCTTGAGGCGGATGATGAGGCTACTCAGTTTGAAAAGTTTACTGCTCACTGCGTAATTGCCAACCGTTATAGTGGGACATTCGACCTCGATGACGTTGTGACAGCGGCCGGCGACGACGGGATTGACGCAATTGCTATTGTCGTGGATGAGAGTATTGCTACTTCGCACGAAGACGCCCAAGCAACGTTCGAAACGCCTCGGCGGAATCACGATGTGGACTTGATATTCGTTCAGGCTAAGCGAACAGAGGGCTTTGATCTTGGCGAGTTCTTAAAGTTCAAAGAAGGTATCTTGCGCTTCATTAATCAGACTCCCTATGCTGCAACTGATGAGGTTCTGTTAGAAAGTCGTGCTATCTTTGATACCGTGGTTAAAGAAGTCCCTAAGCTTAGAAATGGTCGTCCCTCATTGACTGCGCGTTTTGTTACTACTGGTATGTATCTGCGTCCTGAAGCTCTTGAGACTGCTCTGAGAGACTTCGTTGTTCAGTTGGGTGAGCTTGGGTTGTTCCATGAAATTGATGTTCGTTTTGTGGATAGAGAAGAGCTTGCTAAACTTTGGGTAAGTACTTACTCTGGTGTCGAGGCGAGCCTTCCCGTGTTCAGTCATGCTGCACTGCCAAATATTTCTGGAATTGATGAGGCGTATCTGGCAGTAGTCAAGGCAAGTGATTTTGTGAATAATCTCTTGGTGACCCCAGATGGAAATTTGCGTGGTCAAGTATTTGAAGAGAATGTCCGTTCATTTCTGGGTGAAGATAACGTCGTCAACGCATCCATTGCGGCCACTCTTGCCTCGGACGGAGCAAGCCGGTTTCCTGTGCTAAATAATGGGATAACCTTGGTTTGCCCAGAAGTTAAGCTGCAAGGTACAACTTTGCATTTGACGAACTATCAGATTGTTAACGGATGCCAGACTTCAAACGTCCTTTTCCAGAAGCGTCAGGACTTGGGGGATGTCATGGTTAATATCAAGGTGGTCAAGACGCAGTTAGAAGACGTTTTTTCCGATTTGGTTCGTGCGACGAATAGCCAGAGTAAGGTTGAGGATACTCAGTTTCTATCCCTTCGTCCGATCATTAGAAGGGTTGAGCAGTATTTCAATGCATTTGAGGGTGAGGATAGCAGGCTTTATCTTGAACGGCGCGATCGCCAATATGTAGGGCTTGGAATACCTGCCGTTAGAATCTTCTCGCTAAATATTGCTGCAAAATGCGTGGCTTCAATGTGGTGTAATAAGCCTGAGTTGTCTGGTCGATACCCTAAGCAGATGTACGATGAGCTCACTGATGTTATGTTTGCTGACAATGTCAAAGAGTGCATATTCTATGCTGCATGCTTGACTATGTATCGCTTTAATTTGTTGGTTTCTAATAGTACTATTCCTCAAAACATGAAGCGTTTTAAGTGGCACATGCTGACTATGGTTCGCGCTATAATTTGCGAGTCTGCGACGCCGCATTTAAACTCGAGGTCGGCAGAGCAGCAAGCTCAGAAAATCATAGGTATGATGCAGCAGCATAGTGAAGCCACTACTAAGTTATTTACGCGCATTGTGGAAATCCTACAAGGGCTGGGTGAGGTTAGTAGTGATCGTCTGAAGCGGCAAACAATTCTTACCGAAATGCTTAATGGGATTTAATGCTGCTTTACTATTGTGCAGGGCGGTTGCTACAGGCGCCATGTAAAGTTAATAGGTCTGAATCGCGCGATCACTGGGTCGCGTGTTCAGACGTATTGATGAGTGGGCTGTTCAGGGTGTTAGAGAGGGTCAGTGCTTAGTACCTAAACCATCCAGTCTCTGCGTCGTCGGTAGAATCCTCGAATATCACGAGCATCAAAAAAGCCGCCATGAGGCGGATTCATAGAGTCTCTAACCCTCTCTCAGCTTTGCTCTGACCGAAGTCGAGCAATCCCGTGCCCAATGCTCTGTGCGTTCGTGTCCAGCGTTTTGAGGGCTGTTAGCACGTTGTCGTGGGTGTGCGTTGAACCACGCTGACTGATCCACAGCGACAGCTCTTCCAGGGCCGCTCTGATGGCTGTCTGGTTCATCATCAGCAGTTCAAGGGTGTCTGCGGCTACTGCGGCTTTGTCGTCCATGTGGTGATGCTCCTCGAATGTGTCTGAGCGTGTAGTGTTGACTTGCTTGCTGGGTACGTGTGGCTTCCACCCGTTTGGGGAATGGTAGCTCCAGATAGTTGTTGGCCGAGTCAAAGCAGGGTGGGCCTTAAGGCTTGCAGTCTTGCCACGTTATCGTTCATCGAAGCGTTCTTGGGGATCAGGGGGGCGGTGCAAGCAATCTGAATATCAAGCCAGAACAACACCACAGCGTTTACTAGGTCGCGCAACAAGGCGACGGTGATCAGCATGCCATCCACAGGCATCAACCCTGCCTCCAGTGCCCCGAGTTGCTCACACTCAGCTAATGTTCTCGACCAAAGCTCAGGGTACTTTCTTCTGAGCTTCTTTGCTGACGTGCCCTCGCCATGGCGGCAAACATTTCCCAGTAGTTGCAGCTTGTCGAGCCGGTTGTAGGACTGGAAGTCTTCGAGTGATAAACCGCGTATTTCGCAGAATAGCCGTTTAAGCGAGCGGTCCTTCTTGTGGCTGTCCCAGATGGCGTCTCGGATGTCGTCCGCATCGGCGGTCGCGTGCTTCACTTGTGCCCAGCACTTGCAGAGATAGTCGCGCAGTTGCTGTTCCCATAGCGATTGGATGCCAAGACAGAGTGCCATGCTCGTCTTGGCGATCAGGTATTGATGGTCGTGGCGACGGAAGGCAGCAAGAGACTGGTCTTCTTGAGCAGCGATTTCGGCATCCTTCTGTTCTAGGGCCGCTAGCGACGGCTCAACCACCAGCGACAGGAAGTCGTGGGCCACTTCGCCGTAACTATTGGCATAGGCGTCGGCTATTGTGGGCGTCCATCCAGTGTTTTCGGTCATCAGAAGTCCATTACTGTCAGTAGGTGTGCCACCACCATATTGGCAGATACCTGCAACCTTCTAAATCGACCAGTCGCTGATGCCGAATATCATCGTTGGATCGGAGAGGAAATATCGTTGGAGGCGGGTCGGAGCGAATCGGATGTGGGGCGGTGCTTAATGCCTCTAGCTCCCGCAGATGTCCCTGGCAGCCATGAAAACAGAATATCGTGCTAGGGTGGGCCGCACACTAGCAGCGCTGTAATCGCTTCCTAAGAGGCTACAGGGCCACTGGCCGCCTTAGTCGGTTCCAGCCCCAGCCGTTGCATCACACGCATCACCGCAGTCGAGGACCATTGCCCACCACGAGCTGTAGGGATATTACGTGCGATCAGGCAATCGGCCACTGCCTGTAGGCTGTTGGCACCTTTGAGCATGCACAGCTCTATGGCATCTTTACCAGTGCCGCACGGTGGTTAGCCTGCTAACGCCGGGTATCGTGTCCCTTGCTTCTGTTCAGCATGCTACGGCTCTTAGCTAGGGCCTGAGAGCGATTGTTGATCTTCTGTACGACCTCGGTGTCACCACTCGCTGTACGTACCTCTAATGTCTTGAGAGCAGCCTTGGAGCGTTCGCTGATTAAGGTGCGTTCCTGCTCGACCAGCATCCCTTTCGGTTCCCCTCCTCAGGCTAATAGTGGCATTTCGCTTTCGCTGTATAGCTGCTAGTCTTCTTCCTGCTGGGTTCTGCATGACCCGCCTATGTTGTGATTTAAACGCCTATGGCGACATTTAGCGAGGATAGCTAGGTGGAAAGCGTTTGTTACGTGCCTGACCAATCGGATTGTACGATTCTTCAATATCAGCAAAATCCGGATATGTATCGGGGCAATATTATATGCGATAAATGCCAAGAGAAATCGTGGTTTGTTAAAGGGTTTGCAACCGAGAAATATGTTCGTGCTCCATGCTTTGCTGCACATCACGCAGATAAGTGCGACAATAAGATAGTTCTAATACCAGATGATGATGGGCCTTCAACGGCAGGTATTTTGTCGACCATTAATATAGATCTGGACAAGCAGCGAAAACAGGACATCAATGTTGCGGTGCCGCAGTCCAGGCCGAAGAAAGAGACTCCTTGGGGAACTGTTAGGAGATATTCAAATGTCGGCGACTACCCGGAGAATAAGTCGCTTCGACAGATACTGACAAGTATTGGTCGAGATCCAGATTTTCCGCCATCGGATAAGCAGGTGAAAATGGTCGCGGATGGTGGCAGGGTTGTGCTTGAAGGCGTTCTTGCCGATCACTTGGTTTCCCAGTCTGAAATGTCTAGTGTGGCTTTGGGTGAGCCGAGGATATTCTGGGGTAGAATAAATAACGTTAATAGACAAGGCGGCTCTTTGTGGCTTAATTGTGGTGACTATAAGCGTGAGCCAAGTATATTGATCGATGATGAGGAGCTGGAGGAGCAGCTTGTCGAAGACTTTAGGCTAAGAGATGTAGATGATTTGCAGGGCGCGGATTTTATAGTGGTTGGTGTGGCTTTCAAAGCTGCCAATGGCAAGCCTTATATCAAGTTTGGTTTTACAAAGTATATCGCTTTCAGGAAGTATAGATTGCAGTGATGTGCATTTTGTTGTTTGATTATGTCTGTCCGCAACCAGGTGGGATCTATGTCAAAACAGAAAATCTCCTCTAGGCATCATTTCATTCCGAGGTTTCTTCTGAAGGAATGGAAGGATGATGCAGGAGACTTATGGGTCTATCAGCGGAATGGTGGGGGTGAAATCTCCTATCGAAAGGGAGCCCCGAAATCTGTTGCGTATGTTGATGGTTTATACACGCTATTTCCAGAACACAGGCTTTCCAAGCCAGCATCAGACGAGATAGAAAAAGAAGTGATGGCTAAGCTTGATGATCGGGCGGCTATCATCCATAAGGTTATTATAGATCAGGGTGTCAACGCGATTTCGGAGGAAGATCGGTATATATGGGCTGTGTTCATTGCTTCTATGATAGAGCGAACTCCTCACAGGCTAAAGGAATATAAAGATCGTGCGAACATTGAGGACCTCATTAGGGAGCTAAATGAGGCGTATCCTGGTGCTGATCAGTTGGTTGACAAGTTTGGTTTTGATGTTAAGGCGTTAGTGAATAATACTACGCTGAAATTCATGGTTGATAGAATTCTTAGTCATGATCTTGCCCTTGATATAGCTAAGATGGAGTGGATTGTCGTACGGATTAACAGCCCGGGGGAGCATTTTGTTCTAGGTGATCGGGCTTTGGTTGTAAACAATGCTCCGGACGTGGAGGAGCCGTTATATTTTATAAGGTTGGCCATTGCTCCTGATAAGCTAATGCTGCTGGCCTTTGATTCTTCTATAGTTGATCATGATTTTATTTCCGCATTGACTATGACATATAATGTAACTGTCATGGAGAGGTCTGAGAGATATGTTATTTCAAGTAGGGAGCTAGTTAATGGTTCGCATACTAAATTCGATCGAATCATTAGGGAGATGCATCGTGTATAGGGGAGGGAATATTATAGGAGTGGTCAGAATGACCCGGATGTGGGTCGGTGCTTAATGCCGTTGAGTTCAGCAGATGGCTCTAGCAGCCATGAAAACAGAGTATCGGGGTTGGGGTGGCCCGTTCGATAGCGTTGCTGTAATAGCCTCCTATGGGCTTACAGGCGCTATCAGTCGCTGGCGGGGAAGGATAGCCCGAGGCGAGCCATCAGGCGGAATACCGTCATCGGTTGAAATGCACTACCCCGTGCCGTCGTCACACCCTTTGAATTGAGGCACTGAGCGATAGCGGCAAGGGAAGTGCAGCCATCGTACAAGCACGCCTTGATGTGGTGAGCGATAGCGTCAGCCCTGGTATCAGCATTCACTTTCTTGGCCTTTATGGCCGCCCCATTACCCACAGACCAAGCCTTTGCACGACCTGCATCACGGCGGGCGATCTTTTCCCGGGCTTCGGTGTCACCATTGGCGGCGAGGTTCTTCAGTTCGGCCAATCCAGCCTTCGTACGGGCTCGGATCTTCAGTAGCTCTTCTTCGGCTAGTAGCGACTTGATGTTTCGCAGCAGGCCACTGCTATGAACGTCCTCTGCCTCGATGAAGCTGTATTTCTTCTGCAAGGTCACGAAGTGGGCGTGATCCCGTGTGAGGCGGTCGATTCGATGCACGACAACCGGGCAGTTCAGTCCTTTCGCCATTCCTAGTGCAAGGCGGCACTGTGGCCGATTCTGAGGGTCGATAGCACCCGATACGCCTTCATCAGTGAAGTGAGCAACGATCTCCCACCCGTGCGTTTCAGCTGCGATCTTGATGGCGGCAAACTGACCCCCTACCGACAGGCACTGGTCGTCTGTACTCATCCTTGCGTAGGCCACTACCTGCATCGATTTCTCGCCATTCATCCGATGTGCGTTCATTTTAACATATTGCTGACGACCATCTATGAAATGTTATGGGTAAGTTTGATTCTAGGTGGCGGGCAGTGAGGGCGGCGGCAAGAGGGCATTGGGTTCTTGCCTCACTCTCAGGGGAGGGGATATAGGTCGTATTGTCTATTATCTGACCGGTTGGATTTGATATACAGCTGACTTCCACGTGATGGCGAGCCTGAGGGAGGGGATGTGGACGATATCTTGGACGATGGGCATTGCCCTTGCTTGGAGAGCGATTATGAGGACGCACTTCGAAAATTGGATGTGGCAGTCTGTGAGGCGCAGGCGGTAAGCCAAGCGATCAACGTTGAGGAGGCAGAGCTACACATCGGCTTTTCGGTACAGATTTTCAGAAAGCTATGCAGCCACTCGGTTGCACTGATTTGTTCCGTGCCTCGATCCCGTTGGGTCGTTTCAGACTTTGAAAACTGGGATTTTGTCTGTATTGCAGCACAAGGCAGGGCAATTCTCGAAGGCTACCTGCTATTTCTATACCTTACCAAGACCCCGTCCTGCGACGCTGAATGGTCAGCTAGGCTATTGGTGCTTTATATCAATGACTGTACGAGAAGAGCGCAGATTATGAGCCAAGTTAAAGCCACAGATGCTGCAGAGGACTTGCGTACTCAAACAGAGGAGCTAAGAGATCGAATTCGGCGTAATCCATGGTTCTTGTCGCTTGACGATAAGACGAGAAAGCGCTGTCTCGCTGGTCAGCACCTCATGATCTCCAGTCGGGATGAAGTTCTTGAAGATGCTGGGTGGGATAGTGACGAGTTCAACGCTGTCTGGAACCTTCTTTCTCAATACTCACATGTGCTTCCGATGTCCTTTACGCGTATGGAAGTCGGTGGTCGTGGCTCCGGCTCCCTTAATCAGACCGATCTCGATTACATGACAGCCACTATTTCGATGTGCGCAGATACGTTACATGCAGCGACTAATTACATGGCTTCCGCATTCGCCTACACCGAAGTTTTACGCCGTGGAATTAATTCTGTTTTCGAGTCAGGGCCTAAAGCGAACCGCTCTTTGCAGTAGGGCTGCTGAGTCATTGGGACGCCTGCTTCGTGTGTAGCATACGAATCCAATTCGATTAGTAAAATAAGATGTAGAAGGGAGGCGTGGCTTAGCTTCTCTTCGCTCAATACCAGTGTTTATGCGGGGGTAAGAAAAGAGCAGCCACTGTTAGGCTGCATTAGGGGGTTGCAGGCAAAAAGAAACAGATTAGATAAGGCGTTGGTACGTAGTGGCCTGGGACTGGATCACATGCCTTCGAATAGGGCTGCAATGCTCACGCCTAGAGCGTCGGCCAGCACCTTGATGGCATTAATGGACGGATTGGCACCGCCAGTCTCAATGCGAGACATGTAGGTCCTGGCGAAGCCGCACCGATCAGCAAAGGCTTCTTGGCTCATGCCCATAGCCACACGCAGCTCCCTGACTCGGGTGCCGAACTGATGCTGAAGCGCTGGGGAGGGTGGTGGTGCAGGCATTCCCCCATGGTCGGGTGATGTGATCTAATCGGACACACACTAATCGTGACATTGCGGTAGGGCAGGACGCCTATACCCCGCGCCAGGAAAGGCCAGATTGCTATTACCCTGGGTTCGCAAGCTTAGCGATGGTGAGTCCTCATAAGTCTATCGAAGGCAGGAAATCCCAGAGTGAGAGTGAAGATTGAGGGTGAAATCACCCCGGACCGCATGGCGAGAGCCGTGGAGAGTGCATTGAGGCTGCTGGCTTCCGCCGACCCTGACGCGAAGTTCTACGGTGCCAACCTGTATCTGAATTCGTATGGCATGGATGGAGAGTCGTTCGATGTCGTGGATGATGACCAGAACCCACTTGGGTTGCGTATTTCTGCTCCAGCAGGCACTGCAGTCAAACCCGCATTGACTTCCGAAGCTAAGCAGCGGCGGAAGGCCGTTCGTGAAGAACAACATCAGCGTGAGCTTGAAGCAGCTGAACGCTGCCGCCAGGAGGATGCAGAGCGTCTACGAAAGCGCCAGGCCGAGGCGGCGCGAGCAGCTAAGGCTAAGGAGACATTTGAAGCATTGAACGCACTAACCTCCCAACTGTTGGATTCAGACTCCCAGCGACTTGTTGATGGTTTCAACGAGGTCATACGGGCGAGCTGGCAAGCATTGGGGCCCACAGAGACGCAAGGCCCAAAGAAGGGTGAGCCTAAGCCATTGCCTGTGTTCACCGCTGTCGACGGAAAATTGGTACTTGCAACGCCTGCTTGGAAGGCCACGCGATGGATGCTCAACCCTGTTGGTACTCCACGAGAGGGGCTCATTGCTCCCGTCTGGACCTTTAGTGCCTGGGTAGCGGCCGTCGAAGGCTTCTTGAAAATCATGGAGAGCATGAGCGGGCCACTGCCCGAAGTGATTAAGGTCGGTCCATACCACGCCACAATTGAGTGCGAATGCAAGGAGCAGGGGAACACGAACGGCTAGTGAGTGTTCTGCCTCCACGTTGTTTATAGGAAATGGTAGGCATAGACTTACTGATAGCAGCTGCCTCGTTGACAGTGATGTTTACGCCGAACGGAGGTGTTTATTCTACTGTGTTACTTGGTGACGGTTCCCGTCACGGATAGCACTATTGCCTGTGCGGCTGCACAGAGTTCTACTGTACATACTAAAAACACAAGAGGAGGGGGTAAACCCCTCCCTGCTCAGGGTAAGTCTGGGTGTATTTACTTTGCCTGTAGGTGCGACTAATTTATATGACTAGATATTTGATTGTGAGGATTTTGGTCGTGGCCGATGCCACAGGTGATCTATGCACCAGAAGATAAAGATCAAGAGCGTGTAGGGCCAGCACAGCCCCTTCTCTCCCTGCTGATAGAATCGTTATCTTGCCTCACGGCATGCTTGTAGCGAGGGCGGGGCGGAAGCCTCTCAAGCTTTTGATTTTAACTGTGCGAATGAATGGTGACGTAACGTCATGTGGCAATAATCCCCACAGTTTCCAGCAAGGTTATAGGCAAGATGAAGAGCGGGGGGCGTACGCCCCTTCTCTTTGCACTTTATAGGTTTTATCAGTGCGTCAGGCACAGGAAGAAATTCTATGGCGTTAAGCGCCACTGTGTGCTTATATTATTTCATGCCTAACGTAATTATAATTCATCTGCTCTGGGCTGTTGCACCAGTTGGTGGTCCGCCACTCCACCTTTTCTAGAGAAAAGTGGTTATCCTGACTTGCGGCCTGCTGTACTATGCGGGGAGGGGCAAGAAGCACCCCGCAACCTTCCGATCTATATTGTATGTTAAAAGTATGTTAAGTGTGTTGGAAAAAATTCCTTAAGTGTTTCTTAAGGAGAAATTTCCGGTTCCGGTGCATCACCCGCTTGCTTCTAGTTCTCTATACGGTTTCAGCCAGTTTCTAACTGTTCTCTCAGTTTTTCCGATGACTGTCGCAATGTGTGTAGAGCTATGCCCTTCACTCCACAGCGTAACCGTTTTTTGCTTAAGACTTTCTCTATTGAGTTTTGCTTCTGATGTGGGTGCTATCCCTACTTCTGAGTAGGTTTCATCAATGGTGCATTTACCGATCCTTGCTGCAAGGAAATTTGCAATGTCGATGTCTTGTACGAATAGGAGGATGGGAGCATTATTTTCTCTCGATCTCAGTGCGGTTCTGCACACTGACTGAAGAGTAGACTCAAAGAAACGTTCATATTTAATTGCACTTGTGATCTCTTTTGGGTTAACTTCGGCTTTTACTGAAAGTAGCTTGGCAAGTGTTGGTATGCTTCTACTCTCTATTGGCGTGATGTTGCCATGCTGGAGGCAAATGGCAATAGTGTAGTCGTCGTAATCGTTTATGCCTCTATTGTCAATAGGTACGATTTTTATGTTGCTAGTTTCTTTGCCGTCTGGAACTGGCAATTCAGGTTGGCACCAAGAGTGAGCGGTGAGAATTGCTTTTCTTTTACCAATGATTCTGAATACATCAATCTTTAGCCAGGCATCGAGTAGGCAGTCATCCTGGTAGACGTTATAACTCTTGCCGCTTTTCATTAGGGCGGCGCTTTTAGAGTATTTCTTGTCTGTTAAGAATGGATGGATTACAACTTCGTTGCCATAGCCACTAAAGTCTAGGTCGGCCTCTACGTGATTTATAGCCCAGCTTTCACCTTTCAATATCGTGCCGAGAAGTGTTTTCTCAATTTCGGCTCCCATGATGACAGTCGTTGCTGCAGCCTCAAATACTGGAGTGTACTGTTTTACTCCGATGGTCCTAATGGTGCGGTTTTGCTTTGAATCTATCTTGTCGATTTCAACAAGATACGTATCGTCTAGAAGTCTATTTAGGACTTTGCATGCCTTGTCAGACAAGGTCGAATCACGAGTTCTGGCTAAATCCTCAATAAGAGTCTTGCAAGATTTTTTTGCCGTAACCCTCAATTGATTGTTTTCTTCGGTGATGTCTACGACCCTGTCAAAGACTTTTTTATAAGATAGATCGGAGAAGCAAAAGGTTTCGCAGTCCCAAGTGGTTGGGATTTCGTCTATATACAGATACCAATCGTTCAATGTTTCTGGTTTGATGAGTCGTAGTGATTCGTGAGTGCAAATAATTATCTTGTCATTCTTGTTGCTTAGGCTCTCCTCTAAACACTGTATTACCGACCCTGTCACATTGCTGCTGTTGATGGAGTTGAAGTTAAGCTCCATGCGTGTTAACCGCTGTTCTACCTCAGATGAAAGGATTTTTGTGGGAAAAGCCAGTACAGCATGCTGCTCACTGTTTTTCTCAAGGTGGTTAAGTAACCAGGTGGTTTTGCCCGCTCCTGGAGGTGCAATAAGGGAATGGATGGTTTTCGTCATTAAGTTGTAAGTGGACTTTTAAGCGGTGGTGGAGGTGGTGAGTATTCTTTTGGCTTTCTGGGGTGCTGTCAATAACTTTGCAATATATTTTTGAAGTTTCGATTGCTACTTGCTTGGTTGCTTGGTTGCTTGGTTGCTTGGTTGCTTGGTTGCTTGGTTGCTTGGTTGCTTGGTTACTTGGTTGCTTGGGTAATGAATCCGTCACTTACTTACCCGCGCGATCACGCAAGCACGTGAACGATTGGTCACGCGCTTGCGTGATCAATGGATCAATGGATCAATGGATCACTTAGACAAGTGCTTACGTACGGGGCCAAGCAGCCACGTGCCTAGGTAAGGGGGGGCTTAGGTGGGTACGCAGATGAGTAAGTACGTAAGCCAGTAAGTACTTGATTGAGTAAACCAGTAGAGGTATAGACAACCATAGACGTAGTGAGGTGCCCAGACACCCAAATGGGTAAATGCTGAGTGGTATATACAACCTAGGACTGCCAATCGAGTGACGGCACCTCTAAGGCTGGGATCATGCTGATAAGTGAATGTGTTGAAGGGCGTCAGCCATTGCTTTCAGTGGGCTCCGGCTGCCGTAGATGCTGAACGTGACCGCCCCGTCCTCGTGCCCTGCGATCCGTTTGATCAGCGAGTCCTGCACCCCAGCCTCTCGCAGGTCATCAATCAGAGTGTGGCGAAAGCTATGAAACGTCTTTCGTGAGTCCACGATTCCCAGCTTCGTCTTGTAGCGGCCAAACCACTTCGACGGTGCATGGCCCAGCTTACCCCGCACTGCTTCCAGTTCAGGGAACAGCCGATCAGCCCCCGTGGCCCTGACAGATTCCACGTGCAGTAGCAGGCCTAGGTCGATGAGGGCAGGGTGCAGGGGTAGTACCCGGCGACTGCTGGCATTCTTCAACTGCTGATCGTCACGCTTGTCATCTATCCGAACGCATGCGATGCCTTGGTGCTCGGTAATGTCGTCCACCCGAAGTTGGCAGAGTTCTTCCAATCGGCAACCTGTGGCTCGTCCGAGCAGGGGCAGCCAGTATCGCCACGGGTGTTTCCGGGCCTCTGCACGCAGCGAATCGAGGTCGAGCAGAACAGCCAAGTCTTGGCGGTCAAATGACAGTCGTGCCTCTTTGGCCGATCCAGTCATCACCGTCATCCCGGTAAGCGGGTTATCGGTCATGTAACCGTTCGCCTTGCACCAGTTCATGAAGGCAGTGAGTTTCCGCAGTCGGTTGTTAACGGTGACGGCAGTGATGGTCTTGTACGTGCCACCCGACTCCACCACCTGCTTCAGGGTCTTCCCCTTGAACTCTGGCCGTAAGCCGAAGTACTGGGGACAGCGGCTGAGTCGCTCCTTCAACAGTCGAGCTTGCTGGACGTCGAAGGAGTCAGCGGGCATATCGCCCATCAACTCGAACAGATCGGACAATGCACGCTCCACCTCTTCGATGCTGCCCTGTCGCCAAGTGCCGCCTCGTTTGCCTTCCTCTATATAGAGCTTCGACAGGGCGGCGAGGGTAGGGCCATCAGCTCTCTGGATTACAGCAGGCCCTGTAGGCTTCCGTGGTGCGCTCTGAACGCTTGGCTGTGGTGCAGAGTCCCGCCACTGCAAGCACAACGCACGTAGCGTCTTGAGGTCTTCTAGGGGGTGCTCGCTGAGGTGGCTGTGCAGCCGTTGAACCATAGATGTGGCCAGGAAGAGAGCGCTCTGCCGGTGCCTGAGGTTCAGGCTCAGGCGCAAGGTGTGACACCTCGGGAAGAGATGCCGGGGCAGCTTCAGATTCAGGTAGTAGACGGCTTTGCGTCTGATGATGTAGGCCATGGGTGTGACACCTAAGTGTTACAGCAAAGTGTGACAGTGCTAGCCACACCCCAAGCTTTGAGCACTTGTGCGAAGTCTCCGCATTGGCAAATGTGTTGGCCCCATAAGTCTGGAACCCCCGCCCCGTAAGGCTCACATTGATTTCCGAGCGTGCTATCATGCAGCCCAGATGGAAGCAGCCATAGCGGAGATATGAAGGCCAGCCTGTGGCTGGTGGGGCCGCCTCCATTTTGGGCGCAGGCATTTTCGCTTCGCGTACCTTTCGTACCCCGCCTGTATCCTCTCTTTACGCTCGCGCAAGCCTTTACCCCTGCACAATCGTGCGTGGCGCCTTATCATGCACCCAGCGTGTCAGTCCGTTCGGCCAGGAGATAGCGACCGTGGAACATGTCGACGACCTCACCCGTCACAAGATCCGGGAATGGCAACTGCGCCGCCTGGAAATCAAGGACCAGATGGCCGCCAGCCCCGAGCGGGTGCTGGAACTGTCGCAGGTGCTCGACCAGATGGAAGAGGAGCACGAGCGCATACTTGCCGAGGCAACGCCGCCAGCGCCTGTTGCCGCGGCCCAGGCCCTGCTCGAACTGCATTTGAACCTATCGGCAGGCAGCGTGCGTGACCTGCGCAAGTTGCTGGAGCTGGCACTGCACGAACTCGATGGCGTGCTCGATGAGCCTCAGCCGGGTGCCCGCCACCCTGGCGGCATGGCGGGTTCACTGGGTGCTTACCAGTTCGAACTGCTGGTTGGCCAGGCGCCGGATGCCAACACGCCCTGAATCAGCCTTTGCCTGGACATTGAGCGCACATGCAGCCTGAACATTTCAATTTCTCCTGCCCTGTCTTCCTGCCCATCACCCTGGAGCGCTGCCAGGGGTTGCTGCAGGCCGAAGGCGCGCCTGTGCTGGACGCGTTGAGCGAGCCTGAGCTGGCGGCCTTGCTGGTGATCCAGAACCTTGCCCAGGCCCAGGGCAAGCTCGATGCGCCGGCGGCGGAGAAGGTGCTGGGCAAGTTGTTGGCCTGGTCCGTCGATGGCCCCCATTCGCCGGACGTAAGCCTGCTGTCGGAAGCGCATCGGCTGTTCGATGCGCGCAAGCTGTATTTCGGCCTCGAGGTGATCAAGGCGTCGAAGTTGCGCCTGCTCACCGATGAAGAAGTGCAGGGGGGCGATTACCTGCTGGCCGACGGCAAGTGGGATTTCGACTTCAGGCTCCGCCGGCAGCAAGCCGACAACCCCTTCAGCCAGCAGGTGGTGACCGGTTTCGACAACGAGCGTTGGCTGACCGTCGAGCAGGACAAGCTGCTCAAGGTCATCCGTGCCAACCTCGACGAAGACATCCATGTCCAGGGCTACGCCGGCATCGGCAAGAGCTACCTGCTTGGCGCGCTGATGGATTGCCTGCCACGCGGCCGGGTGCTGGCCCTGGCACGCACACCGGCCAAGCTTGGCACCCTGCGCCAGCGTATGGGGCTGGATCCGCAGGCCAAGGTCGGCATGACCTTCGGCCAGTTCGCCAAGGCCCTGCTCAAGGATGCGCAGCCGGCCAACGCCAGGGCCGCGGGGCGAGGTCCTGGCAAGCTCAAGCTGGCCCAGGAGCTCGGCATCGTCGGGCTGCGCCAGTACGACGCCGAGCATGCCCTGGATATCTGCCTCGAAGTGCTGCACAGCTATTGCGAGTCGCGTGACTACAGCCTGTCGAATCGCCATTTGCCATTCTTCCGGCAGGCGCTGTCGGGCGTCGATGCCCAGGTTCTGCTCGAGTACGCCAGCCGGCTGTGGCGCTACCTGGAGTCGCACCCGGCCTGGGGCGCGCAGACCGGCTTCGAAGCGCTGCTGCTGATCAAACGCGCCAGCCTGGGCGGCTGCAGTGTGCCCACTCGCTTCAGCCACGTGATCATCGACGAGAGCCAGGACGTGCCGGGCTCGCTGCTGCAGGTGATCGAGCGCGGGCGGCAGGTGCTGATCACCCTGGGTGACGAATACCAGAAGGCCTCCGGTGCCGTGGTGCGCCGTGAGCGCCAGGTGCGGCAGAAGGATATCGCCTTCGCCGTTCGCTCCGGGCCAAAGGTCGAGCGCCTGATCAACCCATTGATCGATGTGCATTCACAGAAGTCGAAAGTGGCCTTCGAGGCTGCGCGCAACGTGGATGTCGGTATCGAGCTGTTCCCCCAGGGCTTCATTCCACCCGAAGGCTGTGTGGTGCTGACCGCCTCGCGCTGGGACAGCATGCGCTGGGCCATGGAACTGGCCGAGACCGGTTGCTTGCTGAAATTCCCCGACTGGCCCGATATGCGACGCTTCATGGCCACTGCGGTCGGCCTGTTCCGGGCGGCATTGCATGGCCCGATGCAGGACGCCGAAGGGCCGCATCCGCACTTTTCGCACATGCTCGACTGGCAGCAGGTGCGCGATGCCGAGTGCTTCGATGAGTCGTTCCTGTGGGTCGAGGCGCGGTTGCAGGAAGGCTACAAGCTCGCCGACCTGACCACCCTGGCGGCGCGGGTCGTCGAGCAGCGTGCCAGCCTCTTGCTGATGATGGCCGAGGAGGCCGGCGGCCTTGAGTTCGACCATGTACTGCTCACCCCCGAACTGATGACCACCAACCGCTTCAAGGATGCCTACGCTTTCGACGCGCGTATCTGCGCCGTGTACATCGCTTTGTCGCGGGCGCGGCGCCAGCTGTATCTGCCTTATGACGTGCAAGAGTGGATCGCTTACCACAAGGGCCAGCCGTTCCGCGAACTGCACGGTTACTGAAGGCTCACTTGCGCGGCGCTCGGCCGGGCCTGCCCTGGCTGGCGGACACCTTCATCAAGCGCTGGAAGGTCGGGCACTGCAGGTGATGCTCCTCGGGGCACACCGCCGCATGCCGCAACCCCTTGCTCATCGCCTGCAGGCGCTTGATCCGCTGGTCGATCTCGTCGGCCTTGGCCAGCAGCAATTGCCGGTCGACCTGCTGCTCGGCCAGCATCGCCGCCACCTCATCCAGCGAAAACCCGGCCGCCTGGCCCAGGGCGATCAACGCCAGGCGCTCGGGCGTGTCGGCCGGGAACTGACGGCGCTGACCCCGGCCGGACAGTGCCGTGAGCAGGCCCTTGTTGGCGTAGTAGCGCAAGGTCGAAGCCGGTACGCCACTGCGCCTGGCTACATCGGCAATATCCATCTGGGGCCCCTTGACTTGAAGTTGACTTCAACTTGCATGCTGCTTGGCAAAGACCATTTCCGTCAATCTGCCTAGGGCCTTCGCCATGACCGTCTCCTCTTTGATTCACTCCATCCTGCTCATCGGCATCGGCGCCACGCTGGTGATGGACCTGTGGACGCTGCTGCTCAGGCGCCTGGGTGTCACGACCCTGAACTACGCCATGGTCGGCCGCTGGGCGGGGCATCTGCTGGAGGGGCGCTGGCGGCACGCAGCGATCGGCAAGGCCGCACCGGTTCGCGGTGAGCTGGCGTGGGGTTGGGTGCTGCACTATGCCACCGGGCAGCTGTTTGCCGGCCTGCTGATCGCGCTGGCCGGGGAGGCGTGGCTGGGTCAGCCTGCGCTGCTCCCAGCCTTGTCGTTCGGGGTCGTCTCGGTGCTGGTGCCGCTGTGCGTGATACAGCCGGCACTGGGCGCAGGGTACTTTGCCGCCAATACGCCAGCGCCGCTGAAGAGTTGCTTGCGCAGCCTGGCGACGCATTGTGTGTTTGGCAGTGGTCTGTATCTGGCCGCGCTCGGTGCGCTGTGGCTCGTAGGCTAGAGGTCTTTGCTGTCGGCGACAGGTGGTGCGGGCAGCGCTTGGGTGTAACGCTCGATGATTCGCTCGACCTCCCCGGATTGTTTGAGCCGCACAAATGCCCTGAGCACCGCCTGAGTCGGTAGCGCCGGATCGTTGCGCACCATGCAGCTAAGTGCCTGTTCTTCCAGCACCGCCAGCCCATGCAGTTGCTTAGCCGCCGGCAGCCCACGGTTGAACCATTGCAGCGACAGCTGATTGCTCACGGCATGCTGATAGCGCCCGGCCTGCAGCTTTTGCAGGGCCAGCTCCTGATTGCGGCTGTCTTCGCGCTGCAACTGGCCGCGGGCAAACAGCGGGGCGAGGCTGGGGTAGCTGTAGCCCAGCACGGTGCCCAGCGCCTGTGGGGGGAGGGTGTCGGCGGTGGTGGCGCTGTCGCCGGGCCGGCCGACCAGCAGGTCGCGCTGCTCGATGAGCGGGATGCTCCACAGGTAGTCGCCGTTGCGGCTGGTCAACCATTGCGGGGAAACGTAACAGCGCACGTCGATGTCGCCGCTCTCCATGGCCTCCTGCAGCCGCAGCCGGGCCATCACATGGTACTGCGCCCGCACCCCCGCTTCGCGGGCCGCAGCCTGCATCAGCTCGAACAGAATGCCCTCCACCGGCTGCCCCTGCTCGATGCGCATCAGCGGCATGCTCCAGCTCTCGGCCACGGAAAAGCGCAAAACTGGCGGCTCGGCCAGGCTGTACGCACTGCATAACCACAGGAGGACCAAGGCTCGCCGCACGTCTCATCCTCCCTGATCAGCCCGGAGCTATGCCTGCTGCTGAGCTTAGACGAGATCCGCAGGGTGCAATTTCCCCCTCGCTCCGCTAGCATTAGCGCTCTTTCCGCCCGCTCCGGTCACGATGGTTTTTTGATGAGTTATCAGGTTCTTGCACGTAAATGGCGTCCGCGCTCGTTCCGCGAAATGGTCGGCCAGACCCATGTGCTCAAGGCTTTGATCAACGCCCTGGACAATCAGCGCCTGCACCATGCGTACCTGTTCACCGGCACCCGCGGGGTGGGCAAGACCACCATCGCGCGGATCATCGCCAAGTGCCTGAACTGCGAAACCGGCATCACCTCCACGCCCTGCGGGACCTGCTCGGTGTGCCGGGAGATCGACGAAGGCCGCTTCGTCGACCTGATCGAGATCGACGCCGCCAGCCGCACCAAGGTCGAGGATACCCGCGAGCTGCTCGACAACGTGCAGTACGCCCCCAGCCGCGGTCGCTTCAAGGTCTACCTGATCGACGAAGTGCACATGCTCTCGACCCACTCCTTCAACGCCTTGCTGAAGACGCTGGAAGAGCCGCCGCCCTACGTCAAGTTCATCCTCGCCACCACCGACCCGCAGAAGCTGCCGGCAACCATCCTGTCGCGCTGCCTGCAGTTCTCGCTGAAGAACATGAGCCCGGAGCGGGTGGTCGAGCACCTCAGCCATGTGCTGGGCGCCGAGAACGTGCCCTTCGAAGACGACGCCCTGTGGTTGCTGGGCCGCGCCGCCGACGGCTCGATGCGCGACGCCATGAGCCTGACCGACCAGGCCATCGCCTTTGGCGAAGGCAAGGTGCTGGCGGCTGATGTGCGGGCCATGCTCGGCACGCTTGATCACGGCCAGGTGTACGGTGTGCTGCAGGCACTGCTCGACGGCGATGCCCGGGCATTGCTGGAAGCGGTGCGCCACCTTGCCGAACAGGGGCCGGACTGGAACGGCGTGCTCTCGGAAATGCTCAACGTGCTGCACCGTGTGGCCATCGCCCAGGCGCTGCCCGAGGCGGTCGACAACGGCCAGGGCGACCGTGATCGGGTGCTGGCGCTGGCCCAGGCACTGCCCGCCGAGGACGTACAGTTCTACTACCAGATGGGCCTGATCGGCCGTCGCGACCTGCCGCTGGCACCCGACCCTCGTGGCGGCTTCGAAATGGTCCTGCTGCGCATGCTGGCGTTCCGCCCGGCCGACAGCGACGATGCACCGAAACCGGTACTAAAGCCGGTGGGGATCAGCCAGGCCACAGCTGATCCGGCCCCACCGGTGGCAGCTGCGGCAGTTGCCGTCGCAGCGCCCGTTGAACCTGTTGTCGCGCCGGTCGCCGTTCAGGCCCCGGTAGAGGCGCCTGTCGTCGCCGAGGCCGTGGTTGAAGCGCCTGTCGCGCAGCCCGAGCCAGCCCCGGCGCCCGAGCCTGAACCCGAGCCTGAGCCGGTCGAGGCAGTGATCGACCTGCCTTGGGAAGAGCCCGCCGCACCGCCTGTGCCGGTCGTGGCCGCGCCGCAGCCCGAGCCTGTGGTGGTCGAGGCGCCCGTTGCCGAGACCGCCAGCAGCCAGCCGGACTACGACGAGCCACCCTTCGACCCGTCCGCGTACAACCCGGCGGGCATGGATCGCGACGATGAGCCCCCAGCGGACGAAGACTACTATGTCGCGGACAGCGACCCGGCAGGCTTCAGTTACCTCGACGAACTGGCCGAGCATGTGCAGGAAGACCAGCCCGCCAAGGCGCCCGAACCTCTGCCGGCCGCTCAGCCCGCCACGGGCCTGGCCCTGCAATGGCTGGAATTATTCCCACAGTTGCCTGTCTCGGGTATGACAGGCAACATCGCCGCGAACTGTACCTTGATCGCCGCCGATGGCGACGACTGGCTGCTGCACCTGGACCCGGGCCAGGGGGCGTTGTTCAACAGCACGCAACAGCGGCGCCTCAACGATGCGCTCAACCAGCAGCTGGGGCGCGACATCCGGCTCAAGATCGAACTGATTCGCCCGGAACAGGAAACCCCGGCCCAGGCCGCGTCCCGCAAGCGCGCCGAACGCCAGCATGACGCGGTGCTGTCGATCGAGCAGGATCCATTGATCCAGCAGATGATCCAGCAGTTCGGCGCGACGGTGCGCCAGGATACTATTGAGCCTGTGGATGCCCTGGCCAGCCAGGGCCAATAACGGATAACCATGCGGCCGGCCCTGTGCGCGGCCGCATTACATGAACCAATCGAGGTATACCCCCATGATGAAAGGTGGCATGGCCGGCCTGATGAAGCAGGCCCAGCAGATGCAGGAAAAGATGCAGAAGATGCAGGAAGAGCTGGCTAACGCCGAAGTCACCGGCCAGTCCGGTGGTGGCCTGGTCAGCGTGGTGATGACCGGTCGCCACGACGTCAAGCGCGTCAGCATCGATGACAGCCTGATGTCGGCAGACGCCGACGACAAGGAAGTGCTCGAAGATCTGATCGCCGCCGCGCTCAACGATGCCGTGCGCAAGATCGAGCAGAGCAGCCAGGAGAAGATGGGCGGCATGACTGCCGGCATGCAGCTGCCGCCTGGCTTCAAGATGCCGTTCTGATCGGCGTCGCGTTACCCCGGGGGAGCAACGGCCAGGCGGTCGTTGCTCCCTTGTTCATTCTGTTTCCTGAACTGGCAGGCCCGCATACATGAGCTTCAGCCCCCTGATCCGCCAACTGATCGACGCCCTGCGCATTCTGCCCGGTGTCGGCCAGAAAACCGCCCAGCGCATGGCCCTGCAACTGCTCGAACGCGACCGCAGTGGCGGTACGCGCCTGGCCCAGGCCCTGAGCCAGGCCATGGACGGCGTTGGCCATTGCCGCCAGTGCCGGACCCTGACCGAGCAGGAGCTGTGCCCGCAGTGCGCCGACCCGCGCCGTGATGACAGCCAGCTGTGCGTGGTCGAAGGGCCGATGGATATGTTTGCAGTGGAGCAGGCCGGCTATCGTGGCCGTTACTTCGTGCTCAAGGGGCACCTGTCGCCGCTCGATGGCCTGGGGCCGGATGCGATCGGTATTCCGCAGCTCATGGCGCGTATCGAAGAGCAGGGCACCTTCAGTGAGGTGATCCTGGCAACCAACCCCACGGTGGAGGGGGAGGCGACGGCCCACTACATCGCCCAGCTGCTGGCCGAGAAGGGCTTGAGCGCCACGCGTATCGCCCATGGTGTACCGCTGGGTGGCGAACTGGAGCTGGTGGATGGCGGGACCTTGGCCCATGCGTTTGCCGGGCGCAGGCCGATTTCGCTGTAAGCCTTTGCAAA